>DNHM01000227.1:0-1918 GCA_003485885.1 Acidimicrobiaceae bacterium | reverse complement strand
CGCGTCGTAGAACCACTTCGCAGGGATAAAACGATCGTCGGCCGAGAGTCCGGTGCGCACGTCATATTCGAGCGTGGTACGCCACCAGTCAGGCTTGAGATGCACATCGATACGTATGGAATTCATGAGAAGCCTTTGGGGGGGAAGGATCGGGAGCGCCTGCGTGATAGGAGGCGTTGCGCATGTCAGACATTGCGGGCAAGCCGCACGCCTGAGAAGTGCCAACGAGTAGCTGGCATGAAAAAATTGCGATAACTCGCACGGATGTGCCCCGGTGGCGTTGCTACACAGCCCCCTCGTAACACCCAGGTGTTGACCATGAATTTGCCGTTGTATTCACCGACCGCCCCTGGCGCAGTTTCGAACCCGGGATAGGGCGAGTACGAACTCGACGTCCATTGCCAAAGTTCGCTGAACATCTGACGCAAGGAACCATCGACCGGCGCAGCGGCGACGGGATGCACAGTGGCCCGTGAACCGGCGTCTTCGGGAATGAGCGCTATTGCCGACGCATGTTCCCACTCGGCTTCAGTCGGCAGTCGTCCTCCAGCCCATGACGCGAAGGCGTCGGCCTCGTAGTAGCTGACATGGCTCACCGGTTCAGCCGGGTCCACCGGTCGCAGCCCCGCCAGCGTGAAGATCATCCACTGCCCATCGATCTCATACCAGTACTCGGGCGCACGCCAACCGTTCGTGTTCACCGCATGCCAGCCATCGGACAGCCAATGGGCAGCCTGGTCATAGCCACCATTATCGATGAAGTCGATCCACTCACCGCAGGTCACCAGTCGATCGGCGAGTTCGAACGGTTGCAGAAGGACCTGGTGGTGTGGGCCCTCGTTGTCAAAGCTGAATTCGGCGCCTTTGTGACCGATGCTCTGGATCCCGCCCTCGAATTGCTGCCATCCGACAGGCGACGGGTCTTGCGCTGAGAGCTGCGAAGCATCGCTGTAATACGCAGGTCCCATTGGGTTGAGTGAAAAGAGATGTTTGATGTCCATGAGCAGCAACTCTTGATGTTGTTGCTCGTGATGGAACCCCAACACGACCAGTTCGGCCACCTCTTGCGCCACTGGCTCAATCAGCAATTCGAGCATGGCTGCATCGACATGTCGGCGGTATTCAGCAACCTCGTCGACGGTTGGTCGGGTGATCAAGCCTCGTTGGGCTCGGGTATGTCGAGGGCCCACAGCTTCGTAGTACGAGTTGAACAGGAAGCCGTACACCTCGTCGAGTTCGACGTACGTGGGATGAAAGGGTTTGAGCAGAAAAGTCTCAAAGAACCAGGTGACGTGCGCACGGTGCCACTTCGTTGGGCTGGCGTCCGGCATGGACTGCACAACCTGATCTTCAGCGCGCAACACAGATGTCAAGGTTTCGGTGTGGGCTCGGATTTCTTGGTACCGATCAGCGAGTTCCGTCGCAGATCGATCCGGTGATTGCTCAATGGTCACGACTAACGAACCGTAGTGCGACGGAATGTATTCCCCCAGCCGTACGGCGGGTGTTTCGGGCGCGCGGGCGAGACCGGATGATGTTGCAGCACGTCGCCACAGCGCCCCTAGTTACAACAACGTGTTACGACAGCTAACCAATACGCACCATCTGTCGTGTCGAAGCACCCACCACCAGATCGGCAGCATCCAGTGCACGCACCAAGTAGATCGCTCGATCCCCAGACTCGACGTTGCGGTCGACGTAGAGGGTCGGTGCGTTCGCTCGTTGACGGGTTATGACCTGGGTCTCCCCGCTGTTGACGCTGCGTATGACTTCGTAGGCAACAACCGCCCGGTCGGTTTTCGGCTCCTCCCACGAACAGAGGGCCCCTGCGGCATCACCCGAGGTTCGGGATGTGCACACCAAGTTGATCGGTGCTGGCTCGCGCTCCGGTGTAGGTGTCGGACGAACTTCTGGCGTG
>DNHM01000193.1:2329-3037 GCA_003485885.1 Acidimicrobiaceae bacterium | reverse complement strand
CTCATCGGCCACGATGGTCTCGCTGCCGAGGTCGATGTGGAACTCCGCCCCATCGTACCTCACCGACTTTGCACCGGTCTTCGTTCGCACATCGACGCCCAACTCCCGCATGCTTGCCGCAACAAGCGTCGAGGCATCGGGTTCATAACGATGCAGAATGCGATCCGCGAACTCGACAATGGTGACCTTGGTGCCGAACCGGGCCATCGCTTCACCGAGTTCGCAGCCGATCGGGCCACCACCAACAACCACGAGCGATGCCGGTCGTCTCCGAGGGTCGAAGAAATCCTCGTTCGTCCGATACGGCACTTGATCGAGCCCGTCGATCGGCGGTGCTGCCGGACGGCTACCGGTCGCAACAATGACGTGCTTCGCCCGGATGTTCCGGCCATCGACCTCGATTGTGCGTGGCCCAACAAAGGTGCCCCGAGCTTCGATCACGTCGACGCCGTCGCGCCGCAGCACTTCGGCATTCTCACCCGCAGCAATTGTTGCCACGACTCGTTGGACACGTTCGATGGCATCAGCGAAGTCCAGGCCTTGGCGCGACGCCTCGATCAACGACTTCGATGGCACACAGCCGGTAAACGTGCAGTCGCCACCAAGTGGTGCATCGCTGACAAGAGCAACCGTGGCGCCTTCCCAACGGGCAGCGCGAGCCGCAGAGAGACCAGCTGCTCCCCCGCCCACAATGAGCACGTCGTAGTC
>DNHM01000193.1:0-2292 GCA_003485885.1 Acidimicrobiaceae bacterium | reverse complement strand
GCCAGAAACCACGCCAGGTTTATCGTGCACAAGCCCCAGATGAAGTGGCGAATATCGCGCTCTAACTGCCAGCTGACAGCAATCGCGAAGAGCCATATGGGCCCCATCACCGCCCACTGGATTGCCACCGTGCGATCCGTCTTGGGTAACACCACGTCGAGAGCCAGTCCGCTCCAGTCAACAGCTATGAGGTGGGAAAGCACAACATGGAAACTCTGCCAATCCCGCCCCCATTCCCTCATGTGTGAGCCTCACACCGCGCATAGAGCGAACTGAGGCTCACAGATGGGGTCAATTGCCGGGAAAAGCGGTGTCGAGTGCGGTGCGGTACTCGGTGATGAGTTCTCGAACCGCGTCGGCGCCATTGGTGCCGGTCTCAAGGCCATGTACCAATCGGCGCACCACGGTGCTACCGATGATGACGCCGTCGGCTACTGAACAGGCTTCCACAGCCTGCTCAGGACTTCCAATGCCCACACCAACAAGGACCGGCAGGTCGGTGTGTTCCTTGGCCCGACGGGCGATCTCGATGGCCGAAGCGGCTAGCTCCGCTCGTTCGCCAGTGATTCCGAGCAAACCGACGGCGTAGACGAAACCGCCGGCCATCTGGCCGGTGCGAGCCAAACGATCGTCCGGCGACGTCGGTGCAGCGAACAAAATGTTCTCGATGCCGTGCTCCTTGGCGGTAACGATCCAGTCGGCAGACTCGTCCATCTGGATGTCTGGCAGGATCGTGCCGCTGATGCCAGCCTCGTTCAACATGTTGGCGAAACGTTCATGGCCCATGCGGTACGCGATGTTGTAATACGTCATCGTGGCCAGCGGGATAGGCGACTCGAAATCGCGCAGATCTGCGGCAATCGAAAGTGGCGTGACACCAGACGCAAGCGCTAGATCGTTGGCCTGCTGAATGATGGGGCCGTCCATGACCGGGTCACTGAACGGGATACCGACCTCACATGCGTCGGCGCCACCGTCGATGACCGCAGCCAGCGACGCCAGCCAGTCAGGTCCGAGGCCACCGGTTATGTAGGGCACCAGGCATTTGCGGCCTGAGTCGCGCACCGAGCGCAGGGCCGTCTCGATCTGGCCGCTCACAGTTCGAGGATTCCCATCATCTGGTTGACGTCCTTGTCGCCCCGCCCCGACAGGTTCATGAGCACGAGCTTGCCGGCGAGTTCATCCTTGGCTCGGATCATCCAGGCCAGGGCATGGGCACATTCGAGCGCAGCGATAATGCCTTCGGTTCGAGGAAGTACCTGAAACGCTTCGATCACCTCGGCGTCGGTGACCTGTTCGTACCGAGCCCGACCGATCGCAGCAAGATGTGAGTGTTCGGGTCCGACACCCGGATAATCCAGACCAGCCGAGATCGACTCGGCTTCCAGCACCTGACCAAATTCGTCCTGCTTCAGGTACGACAACATGCCATGTACAACACCAGGGATACCGTCGCCGACAGCTGCGCCACCCGCAGGTTCAACACCAACAAGTTCGGCGTCTGTATCAACAAAGCCGCTGAAGATCCCTGCCGCGTTCGACCCGCCTCCCACACACGCCGTGACGACATCAGGATGACGGCCATAACGCTCGAGGCATTGTTCGCGTGCCTCGGTGCCAATGACCCGATGAAACTCGCGGACCATGAACGGATAAGGGTGTGGTCCCATGACCGATCCCAGGCAATAATGCGAGTCCTCGACCGTGGCCACCCAGTCGCGCATGGCCTCGTTAACGGCGTCCTTCAGCGTGCGACTGCCGCTTAGAGCTGGGACGACCTCGGCTCCGAGCAACTTCATGCGGAACACGTTCAGTTCCTGGCGTTTCATGTCGACTTCGCCCATGTACACCATGCATTCCATACCAAGCAGGGCTGCAGCAGTTGCGGTAGCCACACCGTGCTGGCCAGCGCCGGTCTCGGCGACCAACCGGGTCTTACCCATACGTTGCGCGAGCAGGGCTTGTCCGAGCACGTTGTTGATCTTGTGTGAACCGGTGTGGTTCAGGTCTTCGCGCTTCATTATCAGGGTGAAGCCGAACTCTTCGGAGAACCGGGGGCAGTCAGTGATTGGATTCGGTCGGCCGGTGTATTCGCGTTGCAGGCGATCGAGCTCGCCCCGAAACTCGGGATCAGCCCACGCCTCGGCGAATGCATGTTCGAGTTCGATGCACGCAGGCACCAACGTTTCGGGCACGAAGCGCCCGCCAAACTCGCCGAAGCGACCCGTTGGACCTGGGTCAGTCATCGTCATCGGCTGTCACCTTTCGATTGGGCTGAAGTGCCTTAGAAGT
>DNHM01000370.1 GCA_003485885.1 Acidimicrobiaceae bacterium | reverse complement strand
TTCTCGGATTGGCAGGCGCACCTGACCTACACCGCGTCATTCGCCTACGCCGACAACACAGCACTGAACCTGCCTCTCGCCACCGGCAACAACATCGGTTACCACGCAGGCATCAACTATTTCTCGGCGTTACTGATCCCCGCCGGAGCAACACTCCCCGGAGCCCTGCAGGTCTCCGGCGCATTCACGCTCATGGCTTTCCCTGGTGTGATGTACAGCGTTGGCATGCGAGTGTTCAATCGCCAGGCCGTAGCGCTACTTGGCACCACCCTCTTCCTCTTCTTTGGTGGCTGGGGCTTCATCGACTTCTTCCGAGACCTGGCTGACGGCGGAGTCGAAGTGCTGAGCAGCCTGCCTCGCACCTACACCCGACTCCCTGACATCCCGACAGCCCAGGGCCAGACCTGGTGGAACACCAACCCGATCGTGCTCGAGAATCCGATCGTCGGCCACTTCTTCCCGCAACGACCCACCATGATTGGGTTCCCCCTCGTACTGCTGGTGTTGGGCTGGTTGTACACGGCATGGTCCGATATCGAAGACCGAGGCACGGACCGGACCCGAACACTTCTTTTCTGTGGCGTGCTCGTTGGGCTCACACCGTTCTTCAACCTGTTTGCCTTCGGCGTACCGCTGGCGTTTGTCGGCGTCTGGTGGATCGGCACCCGGTTCCGAACCGAGTGGCTGTACTTCTTGATACCCGCTGCGCTGCTCGCATCACCCGTCGTATTGTTCCTGCAACCGCCATCGAGTTCGCTCGAATACCCCTACGACTGGGTCGAACACATTCGCAACCCAACTGGCGTTCCCGACGATCTTGGCGCCTTCAGCCGAGTCGGCCATTGGATTACGTTCTGGTTCCGCAACCTCGGCTTCTTCTTGCCGTTACTCGTCGCTGCCCAGGTTGTGCGCGGGGTGTTACCCAAACGGTTGGCAATCGGCCTAACCCCGCTGTGGCTGTTCTTTATCGTGCCGAACGCGATCAAGCCCCATCCATGGAATGGCAACAACACCCACTACTTCATCTTCGTGCTGCTGCTCGGGGCTCTTCCAATTGCAGCGTTGCTCGTACACACCGCCCGCAAGATGCCGCTCAGCACGGTCGTTATCGTGCCGCTGTGTTTCACGCTGATGGCCAGCGGCTTCATTGATGTGCTCGTCACGAACGACCAGGCAACCTCGCCGTGGCCCCTTACCGCAATGGACAGCGCTGGCGTCGCTGTCGGCGAATGGGCCCGAACAACCGACACCGATGCAGTCTTTGTCATCGAACTCGGGTGGGCCGAAGGCCAGGCATCACCGCATCAACATCCGGTGCCGGCGCTCAGCGGGCGTGATGTACTTGTCGGCAACGACGGCTGGGTCTTTGACCTGGGCATCGAAGACTGGTCCGTCCGTAAAGACCATTCTCGAATCATTCTCGAAGCGGGTGCCGGGTACCAAGATCTGATTGACATCTACGATGTCGACTACCTGGTTGTTGGGCCAAACACTCGCACCCCCAACTGGGATCCAAACATTGCGTTCTGGGAAGAGGCAGCAGATGTCGTCTATCGACATGCCGGCTGGACTGTCTACGAAGTCTGAAGCCACCACAACCGAAACTGTTGCACCAGGCGACGACCGGCTGGTCATCGCTGGCGTTCGCATGCCGCGGACCGGCCCGCTCGTCGTGCTGTTCCTGGCACTTGCGCTTGTGCTGAGACTGTGGGAGCTCGGCGAACGGCCGTTCCATCACGACGAGAGTCTCGACGCATGGTGGAGCTGGCGATTCCGCAACGGCGAATACACCGGCTACGACCCGGTGTACCACGGGCCACTTCGTTTCTACATCACCGCCGGTTTCTATGAACTCTTCGGCGAGACCGATGCTGTAGCTCGGCTCTTCTCCGCTCTGACCGGTACTGCGGTCGTTGGATTACCTTGGTTCCTACGACGCGAACTCGGACGAGCCGGCACGATTGCGGCCGCAGCGGCGCTCACCGTTTCGCCCACGATGTTGTACTACTCCCGGTTCGGGCGCGAAGACGCCCAGATGGTGTTCCTGACTCTGTTGGCAATGGTCCTTGGCCTGTCGTACCTTCGTTCACCTCGGGCGCTCACAGCGACTGGGCTCACGTTCACACTTGCTTGCAGCTTTGCCATCAAGGAGTCCACGTATCTGTTCGGGCTGCTGCTCGCAGTCTTCATGCTGATCATCCTGGCTGCCCAGTTCGATGCGCAGAACCGGGTGGCAGCCGGAACCGAAGCAGACGCCAACAAGCTCAATCCCGCATTCGTCAGTGCAACCTTGGTCTTTGCGAGCGCAGGTCTCACGGTCGTCGCCGTCATCGGGCATTTGTCCGGTGAACTGTTTCCTCTAGTTGCGATCTATATGGCCGCACTCGCTGCGTTCGTGCTAGCCACTGCGCTCCCCCGTATCCGAGGCCGCCACACCGACCCCGACTACGAATGGCCTTCACTCATCAACGCGATCACGGCGATTGGTTGGCGAGGCTGGTCG
>DNHM01000250.1:2492-5463 GCA_003485885.1 Acidimicrobiaceae bacterium | reverse complement strand
TCGACACCGACGGCGATGGTCTCGGTCTCGATGATCTTGTCAATCGGCTCGACTCGTTCCAGATGTTGCGCAAGTCGACCGGCGCCGACGCCGATCAGGTGCTGACCGAACTCGGTGCTACCAGCGAGATCGATCGGGAAATCGTCTTGCAGCTTGGCGCCAAACGGCCGCTCGGCCACCCACAACGTTTCGAAGAAGCGCACAGTCTCGCAATTCGTTCGCTCGAAGTTCTCGATCGCAATGGCCACCGATCGGTTCCGGTACCGAACCTGAGCTTCCTCTCCCCTGTCGTGAGCTTTCTGGTCCAGATCGTGACCCAGTTCATCGTCCGCAGCTACATCAGCAGCGTCATTGATAGCATGTACCGGCTCTACGAACGGCGCGAGGCGGCGTCACCTGCCGACTGGGAACACCTACCCATGCTGACACGGGCTCGTATTCACACCGAACGTATTCGACCTGGCTTCAAGCGCAGCAAACTCGCATTGCCTGGTTTCTTGTTTGGTGGTGTGATCTTGTCTCCGCTCATTGGCGTCGTCCAGAGCGCCATCAGCAGCCTGAACAACGAGCCGGTCAGACTCGGACTCCTTATCGTCTTGTTCCTGTTGATGACCACCGTGTCATGGGTCCTGGTGAAAGGAAGCGCAGTCGCTCGCCGCCGGATCCGCCTCACGGCCGAGAACCCCATCAAGGCGCTCTACCAAATCATCGGCCGGTGCGGGAACCCTCCTGGCAACATGAGCACCGTCTTTGCCGTCATTTCATTGATCCTGACGCTCATCTCTCTGGTTGTTGTTGTCGTCGGAATCATCGACGTTCTCACGTAATCTGTAACGGCGTGTCCGCTGATCTTCAACCGCTCCCCCGTCTACGCCGCAAGAGGCGGCTTGATCTGCCGAAGTTCATTGGACGTTTTTCCGAGGGTGTTGCCGAAATCGATGCCCAGGTCGAGCAGTACCACCGCAAATGGGACACAGCTAACGAAGCCGCTCGCCGAACGACAGGTCCCCTGTGGGTTGCCTTGGGCGATTCCTCAACTCAGGGAGTCGGCGCCAGTGCGTGGGAACACGGATGGACACATACCGTGCTGGATCGACTTCGCGAAGCCACCGGCGAATCGTGGCGGCTCATCAACCTTTCGATGAGCGGAGGCCGCTTCCTCGACGTCGCCGACCGGCAGATACCGGTGCTCAACACCATGCTCGACGAGCCCCAACTTGTTACCTGCGTGATCGGCAGCAATGACCTGATGTGGCGTCGGGGTGTGCGTGGTATCACCACCGACGCGGATCGTGCCGTAGATCGCATCCCACCCGGCGCTTTCGTCAGCAAGCTCAACGGCCCAGGACCTCGACCGAAGATGCTCAACACGATCTTTGAACGGGGTGCCGAAACCAGGGATCATCAACTGTTTAATGTTTGGAATTGGCCATCGGGCCGAGGCGCCCTGGCTGCCGACCGTGTACACCCCAGCGATGTTGGCTACCAGCACATGACCGAGCTCACCTGGAGCGCTCTTGAAGAGAACCTCGGGCTGTAGCGTTCCACCATGGCTTGGTGGCTTATCGTTCTGATCATTGTCGGCGTTCTCGTGTTGCTCGTTGCGCTCTACGACATCGTGCAGCCACGCGACCCAATCGTTCGCAACTTCCCAGTTGTTGGACACTTCCGCACGGTGTTATCCAGCAGCGGACCGAAGTTGCGTCAGTACATCGTTGCGGCCAACGACGAGGAACGGCCGTTTTCGCGAGACCAACGGACCTGGGTGTATGGCACCGCTGCTGGCGAAGGTGCCTACTTCGGTTTCGGCACCGACAATGTGATCGATCGTGACAACCACATCATTATCAAACAAAGCACCTTTCCCGACACCACCCCGATTGGCGAGAACGCACCGCTCCCCTGCGCCAAGATCATGGGAGCGTGGCGAGACCGTACCCACCAGTTCCGTCCAGAGTCGGTCGTGTATGTCTCGGCTATGAGTTATGGCTCGCTCAGCGCCCGTGCGGTCGAGGCCATCAATCGCGGCTGTGCGGTCTCTGGCGCCATGCACAACACCGGCGAAGGTGGTGTGGCATTCCCCCATCGCAATGGCGGCGCACTCATGTTCCAGTTCGGCACCGGCTACTTCGGCTGCCGGAACAAGGATGGCACCTTCTCATTAGAAGCTCTCTGTGAAACTGTGGCGTCCGCCGAGGTGGGCTGTATCGAGGTCAAACTCAGCCAAGGCGCCAAACCCGGACTCGGTGGCGTGTTACCAGGCAAAAAGGTTACGCCTGCCATCGCTGAGGCACGGGGCGTAGAGATCGGCCAAACCGTGTTCAGCCCGAACCGGCACTCGGCGTTTCATGACGTCGACGGCCTCATCGATTTTGTCGAGACGATCGCCGATGCCACAGGCCTGCCTGTGGGCATCAAGTCTGCGGTTGGCCAGCAGGCGTTCTGGGACGAACTTGCCCAACGCATGGCCGCCCGGAACCAGGGCCCTGACTTCATCACGATCGATGGAGGCGAGGGCGGAACCGGTGCCGCTCCACTTGTATTCAGCGACCATGTTTCCTTGCCATTCAGAGAAGGATTCGCCCGGGCTCACCAACCATTCGTCGCTGCCGGGTTACACCAACACATCATCTTCTCGGGGTCTGGTCGGCTCGGGTTTCCGGCCGATGCACTGCTTGCATTTGCCATGGGAGTCGACATGATCGGTCTGGCCCGCGAACCCATGTTGGCACTCGGCTGCATTCAGGCACAACGTTGCCATGACGGTCATTGCCCCACCGGTATCACCACGCACAACAAATGGCTGGTGCGTGGCCTTGACCCCACCGACAAGGCCACCAAACTCGCTAACTATCTGGTCGGGCTGCGGGGTGAGATCTTGAAACTCTCACATGCATGTGGGGTGGTCCACCCTGCGTTGGTCACCGCCGAAATGATCGAGATGATCGACGCTCCTAACCGATCGGCGACA
>DNHM01000250.1:0-2350 GCA_003485885.1 Acidimicrobiaceae bacterium | reverse complement strand
TGGGTTTAGCCGCCGGCGAGGCATGGGCTGATCGCACCGAACAGCGTTTGTTGCTCGGGAAGTTCGCCATCGATTGTGGCTTGCACCAGCAGCAAACGACCAGCCTCATCGACGCAGTCGGTGGCATAGTCGGGCAAGGTGAAGCCAAAGTCGGCAAGTGCATCACTGAGCGAAACGCAGTCGCCAACCAGTTCGCCGACGGGGAGCCGTTCGTCGGCGGCCGCATCGGCCAGAGTGAACGCCAGCATCGAACGAACGGCATCAGGTGTTGCAAGGCCGTCGGACAGACACGCAAGCGAGTCTGCACCTACGAGGCCACCGAAGTTGTTCGCAAGCACCGATGTCATGACTTCACCGATGACAGTCGGTTCAGCGCACGCAAACAGCGCCTCAACCGTTGCATCGATCTCGTCGCGCTGCGGAGGTGGTGCCAACGAACTACCAGCGTCCTGCAGACAGGCTTCGATCGCTGGGGGTAAGGCAAAACCAACGTCGGTTCCGGCGTCAACCGGACCCTCGCCTTCTGGCGCAGCAGGTTGTGCACCAGTGGCTCGGCGAGTCGCAATCGTGGCGAAACACATCTCGTCGTTCGTGCCGTCCGCCCACAGGATGTAGGCCGGTTCAAGATCAGGTGCCCGACGGCTGCGATCCCACACACAGTCCAGTTGCACGGTGTCCCCCGGTCGGAGGACGACCGATTCGGTCGGGTAATAGTTGTACTGCCAGTCAAAATCCCAATCAGGAATATCCAGCAGAATTCGCTCGCGGGGAGTACCAGCATTGAGCGTCATGCGAACCGACTTACCGATCTCGTGCTGATGCCCAAACACCGAGACGATTTCGCCGCTGTTTCTCACAGGAATGGTGCAGGTTGATGATGCGATCCCCTCGGTCATGTCTGCGAAGTCCTCGGGTTTCGCCCGACACACCCGATTGATGAAATCGGCTTGAACACCCTGGACCCCATACCTTTCGTACGCCCGAGCTAGGGCGACATCACGGTCGCACAACGGCCCAGTTTCTTCGGCGGTACACGGGATCTCGGCTGGGCCCAGATAGGTCTCGGTCACGATTTCGTCCAGATCCTGACCATCGGCCCAGTCGAGCTTGATGGTCGATCTGTCTTCGGGTGCGTCGGCGGTGTCGAAGTGGTAGTGAATCTGCAACACGATGAAGTCCCCTGGTTCAACCAGCATCCCCGCCCCGTCGGGAAACTCTGTCGGCAGTTGGCCTGGTGCCCAGCCAAGGAATAGCGCGTCGCCACTCCGCAGCCCCGATCCCCCGTAACATGACCATCCGCCGAGGTCGTCTTCGTCGGACAGGCGTTGTGCGTCCTCCCGAACCGAACCGGGCGCGAGATACCCGATCGCATGATGCACGATCTGCGTCTGGTCTGGCACGAACTCGAACCCCGACAGCCAGCGTGACTCATCGATGTCAAGTTCATAGATCAGACAGCGATAGTCGTCGGCAACTGCCGTGGATCCTTGGAACGGTTCGAGCGGGCCGATCTCCACATCGGCGTCCAGCGCCACAACGCCGGTGGACGAACTGATGAGCGTCGTGTCCGCAACATCGAGAGGTGCACCCGCACCTGACCAAGCCTGGATCGCTTCGATTTCGTCGCTCCGCAGGCTGCGATTGTCGTGAAAGATGAGCGACAGGTCGCTGGCAGGCCACGGCGGCATGTAGCCGGTGGAAACCGCGGCGGTGATCCATTCGTGCGTATCGACGAGGTCAGTGGCCTGCTCGAGTCGCCAGTGGACAGCACCGGGACCTCCAGCGTTATGACAGCTCGCGCAGTTGTCGGCGAATATCGGAGCGATCGATGTGCCGAAGTCGTCATTGAACACGACTGGTTCGATCACCGTCGGAGGCGCAGGAGTCGGCCGCGTCGCCGTTGGTTTCGGGGAGGCAGTAGGCACAGCGGTCGGGGGCACAGCGGTCGGGAGCACCGCGGCCGGGGGCGGCGCCGTGGGAGCGGTCACGGAGTCGGAGGCGGTTCCTAGATCTTGAGTGGCGCTGGCCACTACATCGATGTCGCTTCCCAAACAGGCGGTCGCCCCCAACACAACAAGAAAGATGGCTAGAACCCACACACGGCACTTCATCCCAGAATCGTAGGTCGATATCTCCCAAGTCTCCGAGCGGAACGTGGTCACAAAATCACTGGCTGCAACCAGAGCGGCCACCGGCCCGTGTGGGACACATCGAGATGCCATGATGTGGGCCATGACCGATTTGGGCATACCGGGCGTAGGCGATGCAGCACTCATTGCCTCAGGTGGCAGCGCGCTCGTATACGAAGCGTTGAGCGGTACCGGTGAACGACTTGCGGTCAAGGTGTTAC
>DNHM01000350.1:8324-8555 GCA_003485885.1 Acidimicrobiaceae bacterium | reverse complement strand
GATGGACATTGCGGCCCAGGTGCCGCACGCAGCGTTGCGTTTTGCAGTGATGGGGGAGCGGGGTCTGGCCAACGACGACGCAACCGACGCCGATATCGCACAGATGCGTCAACTGGTCGCCGAAGCAACACGGGCCGGAGCGGTCGGTTTCACGACCTCACGCACCATTTTCCACCGTTCGATCTCTGGGGTTCCAGTGCCCGGAACCTACGCCACACGCGAAGAACTCTC
>DNHM01000350.1:5711-8295 GCA_003485885.1 Acidimicrobiaceae bacterium | reverse complement strand
GGCGAGCGGTTCTCCGAGGATGAAGAACTGGCGCTGTTGTCGGACATCTCAAAGGCGACCGGTCAGCCGGTCACCTTCACGACACTTCAACATGGTGATGCTCCCGATGCGTGGAGGGCAGCGTTGGCCTTCGCTCGTGAGATGAATGAGACAGGCGCTCATCTTTACCCTCAGGTCGCTTCTCGACCTGCCGGGTTTCTTTCGGGCCTGGCTGGTTACCACCCGTTCAGCCGCCGCCGCACCTACCTAGAGATCGCGGATCTGCCCGTTCACGAACGCGCCGCGGCCATGCGTGACCCCGAGATACGGGCAGCGATCCTCAGTGATTCCGACGTCGAAGTCGAACAGGCCGGGTCGATGGAGAACCTGTACAAGCTGCTCCGTTCGGCCATTGGGCGTTCGTTCCCACTCGACGACATCGTCGACTACGAGCCCTCGCCTGAGCAGAGTTTCGCGGCACTGGCGGCTGAGCGCGGTGTGACCCTCGAGGAAGCTATGTACGACTTCTTGGCCGCAGGAGATGGCACGAACATCGCTGCTCTGCCGGGAGTCGGTTACGTGAAGGGCGACATGGAAGACCTCCGAGAAATGTTGGTTGACCCTGGCACCATCGTGGGCTTGGGAGATGCTGGTGCTCACGTGAAGCTCATCTGTGATGGATCGGTGCCCACCACCCAGCTGACGCACTGGGTCCGAGACCGGACGCGCGGCGAGCGCATCCCGCTCGAGTTCATGGTCCACAAGCAAACGCTACGTAATGCCCAGCTCTACGGGTTCGCTGACCGAGGCGAACTCGCCGTCGGCAAACGAGCCGACGTCAACGTGATCGATTTCGAGAACCTGAACGTTCATCGCCCCGTGGCCCACGCGGACCTTCCAGCAGGCGGCCTCCGTTACCTACAACCGGTCGAAGGGTACGTGGCCACGTTCGTCGGTGGAGTGCAGACCCGCGCCGATGACACAGACACAGGGGAACGTCCTGGCAGGCTTCTGCGTTCCCATGCAACCAGCAGTGCCGCCCAGCGGTAGAAGGCCGTGGCATCCCAATCGAAATTTCTCGGCGGGCGGCCGATCCGCCGGCGAGCGCACTACTCCCGTGGATCGGCGTTGCCGTCAGCTGGCGCGTTGACCGTCTGACAGCGGTGCTGTCGAAGCTCGCACGACGAGCTCGATGGGAAGTTCGATACGTCGCGTCCCTCCATCTTTGATTTGTTCCATCAGGAGCTCTGCTGCCACTCGACCCTTGTCGACGAGGGGTTGCCTCACGGTGGTGAGAGGTGGATCCCATGTCGCTGCTCGGGGGATGTCATCGAAGCCGACAATCGAGAGTTCGTTTGGTAGTTGGCGGCCGAGCCGGAGTCCGGCTTGAGCTGCTCCGATCGCCAGTTGGTCGCTGAAGCAGAGCAATGCCGTGAGTTCAGGGTGACGTTCGAGCATGTCGAACCCTGCATGACGCCCTGAGTCAGGATCGTTTCCGCCTGCCTCCCAGTTGACGACATTCTCCATGTCGATGTCGTGTTCGAGGAGCGCATCTTCGAACCCACACATGCGATCTCGAGCGACGCGGATCGAAGCCCGGTGGACTTCTGCACGGCTTCGTTGACCGGGAGTCTTATCGAGCGACAGTCTTCCGAACAGAATGCCGATCTTGCGGTGGCCCAGCCGGAGCAGGTGTTCGGCCGCCATCTTGGCTCCGGCCCGATCGTCGATGCCAACAAAAGACGTCGCATCTCCGAGGTCGGGTTCGTCGACCACCACCACTGGTTTCCCCCGTCGTAAGACTGTCTCAAGAGCAGGGTGATCGATCGGTACCGAAAAGACGAGGTACCCATCGACCGCCACGTAGGGCACGGCGGTCTCACTCACTTCGGTCCCGAGCGGTACGGGGAGCAGGGTGAGCCCTGTACCTGCAAGTGCGCTTGTTTCGGCCACGCCCAGCATGAACTGTGTTGTGTCCGGATCCGTGAAGACGAAGCGAAGGTCCTCGGTGAAGAGCAGCCCGATCGCTCCCATACGTCCGGTCCGCAACATGCGACCGGCGGCATCGGGCCCTCGATAACCAAGCTCCTGTGCTGCCCCCAGAATCCGATTACGTAGTTCGTCGCCGAGTTGATCAGGGCGGTTGTACGCATTCGACACGGTCGTTCGAGAGACACCGACCCGATCGGCGACAGTCTGCAAAGTTACGCGTGCGACCACACCGTCATCATGGCCCATCAGGCTGCGAGTTGAACCTCGTCAGCGATGGCTTCAGCGAATGCGTTTGCTGCGAGTGTTTTCGAGTTGTCCGAGTGCTCCCACGGAATGGTGATCTTCAGCGTAGTGAGTCGGCTTTCGCCCGATACGTGGAGTTCACTGCCGTCGAGCACGTGTAGGCCAGCATGGACACGAAACCCACCATTGATGGCTTCGGTCACCAGAGCGGTTCGTGATGCGCCAATTCGGGTCGCGGCAACATCGAGCCATCGATCGAGACTGCCTGCGAGGATTCCTTCGACGACGATCGGTTCTGCATCGAAATAGCGGGTGAGTGTGAGGACCATGTCGGCTCCGTTCATCGTCGATCAAGAGTCTTTTGATCGAT
>DNHM01000350.1:0-5673 GCA_003485885.1 Acidimicrobiaceae bacterium | reverse complement strand
ATCGATACAGTAACGGGTAACGCGAAGAAAGCACGTATGCCAGCGGTCACGCCCCGACCCACGGTGGTCATACAGATCGAGACCTGGGACCCGCATACTCCCATGGCTGATTGTTTGTCGACGCTGGGAGAGCAGACAATGACCGTGGTCAGCGGGCTGCGGCTTGAGCGATGAGCTGATGGGAGCGCACTCGTGCTGCGTGGTCATGGCAGATTCCGACAATAGTGATGTCGTCGGTGTCGTACCGCGACGCCAGCGATTCGAGTTGAGTCATTACCGTCTCGGGTGAGCCGACGACAGCAGGGGCAACGCCGACTCTTGGCTCGTGTGGTCCTTCGATCAGGGCCCCTTGGTGTAACGCATCGTCGATCGTTGGCACGTTGCCGTTGAAACTGTTGCGTTTGAACTGCTGAATACTCGTGGCGAGCAGATTGGCCTCTTGGTCGGTCTCGGCAGCCAACGCCGAGACGGCGATAGTTACCTGAGGTTCAGCCAGTTGTGCCGAGGGAATGAAGGCGTGCCGGTACATAGCGACTACGGCTGGGCCGTCGCTGCGCGAGATGAAGTGAGCCCAGGCCAGGGGCAGCCCGAGCTTGCCAGCAAGCGTGGCGCTTGACATACCCGATGCGAGCAACCAGATCGGGGGAGAGGTGGTGTCGAGCGGGGATGCGTGCACTTCGTCGACGCTGCCGCCGAGAAAGGCCTGAAGTTCATCCAGCAGCGACTCGTAGTTATCGTTCGTAAAGCCTGATGTGCCCCGAGCTAGAGCGTCGGCTGCTGCCGAACCGCCTCCAGGTGCTCGACCGAGGCCCAGGTCAATACGGCCTGGATGGAGTGCGCTCAACATATGAAATACTTCGGCGATCTTGAGCGGACTGTAGTGGGAGAGCATGACGCCACCTGACCCCACACGGATAGTCGACGTTGCGGCGGCGATTGCACCTATGAGAATTTCAGGTGCAGTGCCCGCGTATCCTGTTGAGTTGTGATGTTCGGCCACCCAGTAACGCTGGTAGCCAAACAACTCTGCTTGCATTGCCAGGTCGATGGTGTTCGCAATCGCCTCGGGCGCGGTTGAGCCGGCCGGGATTGGTGTCTGATCGAGAATGCTCAGCTGCACGGTGTGAGGGTAGGGCGCTCGAAGGGCCACCCGAAACGGGGCGTTTGCGTCGGGAGACCGACGGAGTGAACAACCGCCGCCACGCCATGGACAGTGCCCAAGAAGTCAGTGAGTACGACCCAGGTCTACCGCGAGATCGCTGAGTGCTCCCGTCGGCCGGCAATGACGCCACACTTGTCACCGACGTGAATGGAGGGTCGTCTCAACAATCTGGATGGCTTGGTCGACAATGCTGTCTGTTGTCCGTTGGTTGAGGAAGGCGAATCGCACGTACATGTCGCCGTCAACGGTGGTGCTGGACACATGGACCTGGCGCGATTCGAGGAGTGTGTCGAGGATTGCCCGGGTGGCATCGTCGCCAGCTTCTGCCCGGAACGCCACCACAGATAGCTGCGGCTGATCGATCAACTGGACTCCTGGCAGAGCCCAAGTCGGCCTGCCGTTCGTTCGGCCAGGTCCAGCATCCGGTCGAGTTCGTCTCGAAACCGGCGAACTCCATGGAGGCGTAGTGCGAGCCATACTTGGACACCCCCGGACGATTCGGGAAGATCGAACAGGGAGGTCATCCATCGGATAACGGACTCCTCGATAGCAGTCATGCCGGGACTTGCGTGTGAGGCTCCTGTGTATTGGTTGGTGACACTTCCGATGAGTGCGCCAAGGGCGGCGGTCTACAAACCTCCGCTTGGCATGTACGAAAGGAAACCAGGTCCGGCCGTATCGAACCCGGTGTTGGTCGCTCATTCGATGGCCGTGAGCAAACCTTCGAGGTCACGGCCATTCTCGCCGGGTTCGTGCAGGAGCGCCCCGATCAGGCCGTCGTCAGGATCTGGCTACGAAGCCGGGGTCTGATCACGGCGAGCGATCCACGCGTCGAGAAACTCGAGTACCTGGTTCCCCAATGAGAGTCGCTCGGCTGAGCTCGGTTCAAGTGGGATGCCGGTCATTGCGGCAACCTAGTGCTGGAGCGGCGCAGACCATCGCCCCAGCGTTGGACTCTTCCGCACTCTTTCGCCGGGGCTACTTCTGGAAGTACTGCCCGGCTTTGATCTGCACAACCTCGTTGCCCGCTTCGAAGGCCACGTTGAGCGGGTTGCCACCATCGGCGACAACGGTCATCTGGTCACGCAACAATCGACGGAGCATACGCACACCACGATCGCTCGAAGCCAGGTGTTCTTCGGAGTGCAGGGTGATGGCGCCCTGGCTGCCCTGGGCTTCCCAGTCGCCGGGGAACCGCTGCGCCTGGCTTGGATCAGCGTGTGGGTCGGCGCCCGGACGGCGCATCGATTCGATGCGTTCGAAGAACGATCGGTCCTTTCCTCTAAGCACGGTGAAGATCTTGAAGTTGGTGTCATCGACGGGCACCACGAAACCGAGCGAGTCGGTGGGACCTGGATCGCCAAAAGGATTGGAGACACCACGAACCCCAGGCAAAACGGTTTCAGTGGTCGTGTGGAGCACCCGGCCATCGGGGATTTCGGCGCTTCGGTCCACAGCGACGCCGGTCGTGGTGATATTCCACTCCAGGCCTCCGAGCTTCTCCCATGGCTGAAAGTCAAGGACATCGAACTCGCCATAACGCGAACCGAATTGTGGTCCGGAGTGAAAGAAGTGCAGCCAGTAGAAGTGCGCTGTGTCGAGAATGTTCTCGAAATGTTGAAGCCAGTTGAACGGAACGATGCCGGAGAAGTAGCGGCCGCTGCCTATGTTCTTGTCGTCGGTGAAAATGTGTTCGTCGTCGCCCAGGTCCTCGAACGTGCTGTACCGGGGGAGCAGTGGCTTCTTTTCCGGGGGCCCGAGGTATGCCCAGATCAGGCCATAACGTTCTTCGACCGGGTACCACGGTTGGCGGAATTTGTCGCGATTGGCGCCGTTCTGGGGTTCACATGGCTGGTCGGTGCAGTTGCCCTCGGTATCGAACGCCCAGCCGTGATAGCAGCAGCGAATACCGTGATCGTCGACCCGGCCGTAGAGCAACGATGAACCGCGGTGGACACATCGAGGGTGCACCAGTCCGGGCTGACCATCGGTCGATCGAAACAGGATCAGGTCCTCGCCGAGTATGCGGACTGCGGCTGGAAGGTCGGTCGCGTCTTCGCTCAGGCTGATCGGATGCCAGTACCTGCGCATCAGTTCGCCCATAGGGGAACCCGCCCCAACTTCGGTCAGGTCGGGGTCATGGGAGCCGGGGGTCAAGCCGTAGGCCGTTCCTTGATCGGTTCGGATCTCCACGCCGGTTTCGCTGTCGGTCATGTGCCGAAGTTAGTGCATTGGTTCGTTGCCGCTTTTACAGCCGTTGTGCCGTGCAACCCGCGAATCGGCGGAAAGGGACGTTTCTCCCTAGTCCCGGCAGGTTGCAGCGAGCAACATTCGACACATGAATCTGCAACGTTTCGTTCTTACCGCCGCGCTCGTTCTGGGCTTCATGACCGCGTGTGCGAGTGACAGCGGCGAGGATGCGGTGGGCACGGTGCTAACCGAAGCCGATTCCACCAACGAAGTGAGCCTGTCAGCAGGCGAAGAGTTCGTGGTGCGCCTCGGCTCGAACCCGAGCACCGGCTACCAATGGGAGATCGCCGAGATGTCGGTCCCAGATATCGCCGAGTTCCAGCTGCGGTCGTACGAAGACGCAGACAACACCGAAGTCGTGGGGGCGGCCGGGTTCGAAGTGTTCACGTTTGAGGCAGGGTCCTCAGGGGCAGGGATTCTTCGCCTCGAATATGTGCGCTCGTTCGAAGAGCTGCCGGTCCCTGATCGCGTGGTCGAGTACATCATTCGTATTGACGGTGCCGCATGGCCACCACTCAGAGATACCTCCGAGGTCCGACCACTAGCGACGGCTACTGCACCGACTTCGCCGGCCAACGAGCCGGGCGGCGATGTGATCGACGTCTCGATGCTTGTCCCTGGCGAAGTTCTACCGGAGGCGACGGTGCGAGGAGCGGTGGTCTGGGACCGTGGCCGAGCCCGTCTGTGCGAGCTGTTGTTGGAATCGTTCCCAGCCCAATGCGGCGGCACATGGGTTGTTATTGCCAACCCTGATCGGCTCACTGTCGAAATGGACTCCGCAGGTGACGTGCGATGGACGCCGAGCCATGTCGAGATCGCCGGTCGTTTCGACGGCGAGCGTTTCATCGTCGACTTCAACGACGAGACGATCAAACCAACACCAGCCGATGTCGGTCTGGCGGACGCTTTCGTCGTGCTTGCCGCCAACCCGGCAAGCGACACCGTAAACGCGGTGGCCTTCGCAGAAACCGTCATGTTGGGTCTGGGTCCAGACATCATGCGAACGGTGGATCACGACGGCCTTGCTGATGCCGCAATGTGGTCCATCGCTCGGGAGGAATTCCGGGGATACGCCGGGCCGTTCTCCGCACTCGATCTCGTGTCCGAACCGTTCGCTGTCACCCTGGGCGCCCACGCTCGCTGCGTTGCGCCACCCGAACCTGCACCGGATGGTCTTGAGGACCATCGCCGGGTCAGTATGCAACCAACAACAGCCACCAGCTGCCTCGGATGGTGGACCATCGATTTCTTCATCGACGACGCGGGCCAGATCGAAGCAGTCACACTCGACCTCTTCGGCCCGTAACACGTTCTGGCTCGGGTGCCCGGGTGATCGGAGCGTTGTCCTGTCTGCGCATGGAGCGCACCTGCTTTGAGATCCACAGCTTCCGTCACCAGAATCTGATTCTGGCAGCGACCCGAATTACCTGTGTTTTCACTGCCCGGAGCGTCGATGTCGCTCTTTGATCTAGTGACCGCTCAGGAGGTACAGGTCGAACCAGGTCGGGCTAACACGATCGACCTTGTCGCAGCGGCCGGCGTCAGCCAGGAGGCGCTGCGCGACCGTGTCGACACAACGCTGCCCAGCACGTTCGAGGTCATCAGCGGTGAGGGCCTGACCGAGGAGAGCCGGAACGAGGTAGCCGACGCACTTTCCTTCTTGAACACGTTCATGCTGATTTTCGCTGCCATTGCCTTGTTTGTCGCCTCGTTTATTATCTTCGACACGTTCTCGATCGTGGTTGCACAGCGTTCGAAGGAGCTGGGACTGTTACGCGCCCTAGGTGCAAGCCGCAGACAGGTTCTCGGTTCCGTACTACTCGAGGCCGTGATCGTAGGCGTGATTGCGTCGATCGTTGGGCTACTCGGTGGCCTGGGGGTGGCGGCGTTCCTCAAGCAGGTCTTGGCCGCCGTTGGCATCTCGATCCCGACCGGGCCGGTCGCCTTCTCGATCCGAACGAGGTGCATGGCGATACTCGTCGGTGCTGGTGCAACCGCGATCGCGGCGCTGGGTCGCAGGTGTGCTGGCTGCGACGTTAACGGCACGGCGTGCTGCCAAACTCGACATCCTGCGAGCCATCGGCGGCTGAGCCCGCTGTGTTCGAATGCGCCGCATATCGGGTTGCCGAGGACATCACTACTGAAGCCCTGAATCACCCCATACGGGTGCGTAGAGGATTGGGTGGCCGAGGACATCATTAGCGAGGCACTGAACTACCCGATGACCGACGTCGACCTATCTACCCACGTCGAGCACTTCA
>DNHM01000012.1 GCA_003485885.1 Acidimicrobiaceae bacterium | reverse complement strand
CTCCCCCCCCGACCGCGACGAACATCCGACCGCCGCGGCTCAAGGTCCGTCGATGAACGGTGCAGAACAAGATCACACCATCGAACAGGGAACGACCAAAGAGTCACTTGTCGACGAGTTGCCCATCGCTGATACGACCCCCGTCGGAAACAGCGGACAAGAACGCATCACGCGGCTCGACGAGGTGATAACCGAGCAGGGCCATTCCAGCACCATCGACCGAGACGTCGTGCTTCGTGTCGTCGGCGAGGTCCGCGAGGCCATCGGCGACATCCCTGACCGCTCTCGACTTTCCGATGACCGCCTGCGAGCCCTCGTCGAACAACAGACCGTCGCCGTGTTGTCTGTCCAGGACGAACAACTAGATCGCGTGACGGTTACTGCCATCCGCCGGGCTGTCGCTGCTGAACTACTTGGTTTCGGTCCACTGCAAGAGTTGCTCGACCGCGACGATATATCCGAGATCATGGTGAATGGTCATCGCAACGTTTTCGTCGAACGGAGCGGTCGCCTTGAAGCCGCTGACACCGTGTTCGAGAATGAGGAACAACTAATGCTCGGAATCGAGCGGATGGTTCGTACCTCGGGACGTCGCGTTGACCAGTCCTCACCGATGGTAGATGCCCGATTACCGGACGGTTCACGACTCAATGTTGTACTCCCTCCGTTGGCCGTGGATGGGCCATCAGTCACCATTCGCAAGTTCACTGAACAACATCTGACCAGCACCGAACTTGTCTCCCGTGGCGCCATGACCGATGCTGCCGCGGCGCTGCTACAGGCGGCAGTGGAGCGGCGCATGAACATCATTGTGAGTGGTGGTACCGGCACCGGTAAGACCACCATGCTCAATGTTCTGTCGTCGAACATCGGTCGCACCGAACGGGTCGTCACCGTCGAAGATGCGGTGGAGCTCAGCCTTGACCTTCCGAACCTCATCCGACTCGAGGCGCGGCCCGCCAACACAGAAGGAGCTGGCGAAGTCACCATCAGGGATCTGGTGCGTAACAGTCTGCGCATGCGGCCGGATCGAATCATCGTGGGCGAGGTCCGCGGTGCAGAGGCCCTCGACATGCTGCAGGCAATGAACACTGGGCACGACGGTTCGTTGTCGACCGTTCATGCCAACACGCCTCGCGATGCTGTCCGGCGACTCGAAACGATGGTTCTCTTCGGAGGGATCGATCTGCCGCTGCGAGCTATCCGGGAACAGATCGCCTCTGCGGTCGACCTGGTAGTGCAACTCACCCGCCTCAACGATGGCCGTCGCGTGGTGTCGTCGATTACCGAGGTTGTCGGTCTGGAGGGTGATGTGGTGTCAATTGCCGACCTGTTTACCCGTCAGATGATTGGCGACCGCGAGGCGCTAACCCCCACTGGGGTGATCTCACGCACCCTCGGTGTCGTCGAAGATCGCGAAGCCAGGTTATGACCACTGGTTCCGCCACTATCGCATCGCTCGCCGTCGGTACCGGTGTCGCGGTTGCTCTCACGTGGTTGATCGACGCTGGTGTACGCCGTCGCATTAGCCGTGCTGCGCGCACACAGATCGGCCTCGAACGCGAGGTCACTCCCCGGGAACTTCCCCGCGGCAGCACGCCCATGGTTGCCGCTGTCATTTCCACCGCTCTGATCGCGGTCGCTCTGGTTGGACCTGTCGGCATTCTCCTTGGGGCCCTTCCGCCTGTCATCTGGCGCGTCGTCACGTCACGTCGGCGGCGTGCGCGTCGTACCGCGCTCGACGCAGCCCTCGGCGGTGTACTTCAGCTTCTGATCGATCAGTTGCGGGTCGGACGTGACCTCACGGGTGCCATGCAGGCGATCGTGGACCGCGCTGATGCCCCTCTTGACGAACTCCTCGAGAACGTTCTGGCCGCAGTGCGTTTAGGCGCTCCTATTCACGAGGTGCTTGAGGAGATGGCTTCTGCGGAGAGCAGCCGCCACCTTGATGTCATTGCGTCGGCGATCGGGCTGCACGCGCACCACGGGGGGTCGCTCACCGAGATCCTGACCACCGTTGCTGAATCGATCGATGCCGAGGACAACCTCCGTCGCGAAGTGGAGACACTCACGGCCGACGCCCGCCTTAGTGCCCAGGTGCTGCTCGGGCTTCCAGTGGCGGCACTTGCTCTGTTGTCGCTGCTCAGCCCTGGGTACGCCACGCCGCTCTTCTCCACATCGGCTGGCCAGACGATGTGCATCATTGCTGGAATTCTGGGTAGCGCTGGCTGGTGGTGGCTGCGCACACTGAGCCGCGTGGGAGATGCGTTATGACCAGCACCGCATTAGGTGTGTTGCTGGCTGCGACCGGTGTCGCGTTGATCGCCAACCTAGTGACCTCGCGCCGAGTTCAGCTCTCAGTAAGCGCCAGCAGCCCCGTTGCTAGCGAGGTTGACCTAGACCACCAAGAGGACCACGACATCTCCCGTGAATCGGACGATGTCCCCGTCTTACCGTCTTACCGTCGATCCGCACTCACCGGTAGTGCTCGACTCAACTCGATGCGAGTAGATGCCATCGGGCTTGTGAACGCCACACCAGAACGGCTCCGCGATGTGGGCCGCACCCAGTTGGTGGCCACCGGCGTTATCGCCACTCTGATGGTCCTGGTGGTGGTGAATGACCCGACGCCCGCATCACTTGTTGCTGCGGTCATTGTCGCCGGCGGTGCATGGCAGATGCCTCTAATTGCTGCTCGCCGCCGCGAAACAGACCGTTTACGCACCCTTGATCGCGAACTTGGTGATGCTCTCGGAGAACTAGTCATGGGGGTCGAAGCAGGGCTCACTCTCGAGGCCGTATTAGTCCGCTATGCGCAGCGCCGTACATCGCCTCTCGCGTCGGAGTTCGACCAAATGACCCAGTCGGTCCAACTCGGGGCTACCCGACGCGAAGCCATCACTGCATTCACCAACCGAAACGACACTCCGACGGTTCGACTCTTCGCAGCCGCCGTCGAACAGAACCAGACGCTCGGCACCCCACTTGCGGGCGTGCTGCGGCAGCAGGCCACCACGATCCGCCGGCATCGGCGCCAGGCAGCAGAGACCGATGCTGCGAAGTTGTCGATGAAGATGATTTTCCCGACAATTTTCTGCATTCTTCCGGTGCTGCTCATCGTGGTTGTCGGCCCGGCGATCGTCCGACTGGTGGAGGTCTTGTGATGTCTCCCTTCCCACGTCACTATCGGGATGTCGATCACGGTGTGGACGTGTCGAAGGGTGGTGAACGCTGCGAGGGACGTCGGGTACGCCCCGGTAAGTTTGGGCGATGCGCCACAGTCAGTCCTAGGGCTGAAAGACTGGAGTATGTTCGAGAGTCTGGCTGCATCGAGCATTGCCGCGGTTGCTATGTGGCCAGCTTCGGTCGCCATCTGCGGTCGTCGGCTCGCTTTCGCGTCTACGTACATCACCTCGACAATGGTCCTAGCGCTCGCAGCAGGTGCGCTGACGCGCTACCTTCCCGTTTCAGCAATGGGTTGGCCGGTCCATGCGTCTCTGGGCGCTGCGGCCGGTGTGCTGGCCGCACAGGTAACAATCGACATCTGGGCTCGACGGCTTCCGCTTCGGCCAAGCATCACAATGGCTGCGATCGTGCTGATCTCACTTCCGATTGGATCCGCCACCTCGCGGTTGTGGCCCGCCGTTGTGTGCGCGACGCTGATGACAGCGATCAGCGCAACGTTGATGCTGACATCGGGGCGTCGGTTGGGCCGCGGGGACGTGTACTTGTCCCCGCTGTTGGGGGCGATCATTGGGATTGTCAATCCGTGGGGTTTGTTGACCGCATGGCTAGCCACCACAGTGTTGGCAGCGCTGTTCGCACTCGCAGCACTTTTTATCGGAACGGCAAAACGGGACACATTGATTCCCTATGGCCCGTTCATGGTGGCCGGCACCGTCATTGCGGTAGCAGCAGGGGTCGCTGCACAATGAATTTGCCGGTGTCCAACTTGAGTTTCCGCCGCCGCGGACGCGTCACGGTTCGCGCTCTGAAGAAGGGCGACGCTTCGGCTTGGTCGTTGCTGGTCGCTGAACTCGGACCGAAGATTACCGGTTACGGCAACCGCATGGGTGCGCGCGATGGTGACGACGTGGCGGGTGCCACCTTTGAGACCCTGGCGCGAACGATTGGCACATTCGAGGGGTCAGAGAGCCAGCTGCGGTCGTATGTGTTTTCTATTGCCCATGCCCGCATTGTTGACCAACTTCGCCGGTCTACTAGGCGTAGCGAGGTGTCGATCGAAAACACGCTGGTACTCCTTGAAGCGGACGAGCCGACTGAGGAGACGTTCAGCGATCCCGATCTGCTGGCTGCGCTCGGTCGTCTGCCCGAGGATCAACGAAGAATGCTTGACCTTCGATACGTCGTTGGCCTGTCGACGAAGGAGACCGCTCGCGCGGTCGGGAAGTCAGAGGTGGCGACTCGCGTAGCCATAAGTCGAGCGTTGTCAAAGTTAAAGGAACTCATCGTCGCTAACCTCCGGGAAGGCGGTGACGACGCATGAGCACCTTGACGTTCGGTACTTTCCTGGCGGCCGTCGCATCGCTATTGTTCGGAGCTAGCCGCATTTCGTTTCTGAGGCGGCGTCTGCACCGTCGGCTTGCCGCTCAACGACGCGATGAGCTTCCCTTGAGCTCTGATGCGGTGATGATCGAGAACCTTGCATCGCTGGCTGTGGCATCGTCAATGGCCGTTGACGCACTGGGTGGTCGGTGGCAGCGCCGAATCGTCGCGGCAGTCGGGGCCATTGGAGTGTTCGGGTGGGCGGGTAGCTGCTGCTTCGGTGGTGGCGTCGTCCTTGCCTCCACCGGCAATCTGCCCGACCCAGTGCAGCGTGCGGTGGCCGACGTCTTGGAGGTCGTGAACATTGAAGTGCCACGACCCGGCTCCTCGACGGTGATCGCGCCTAGCGGCCTTGATGATGTTGTCGATACAAATATCAACAAGAACGGCGACGTCAATGACGATGGTGGGCTTGGTGATAGCGGAAACGCGCCCGGCGCTAGTGGGAACGCCGGCAACGGTGGAAACGACAGCG
>DNHM01000205.1 GCA_003485885.1 Acidimicrobiaceae bacterium | reverse complement strand
ACGATGGCGCCGGCTACGGCGTAAGCACCGACATATTGAGCCATGCAGTGGACATGGCCCACATGTTGGTTGGACCCATCGACCGGATCACGGGCACAAAACGCACCTTCATCACCGAACGTCCGCTGCCGAAACCGGGCGGTACCCACTACGACCGTGGTGCACCAGGCGACCCCACCGGGCCGGTCACGAACGAGGACTATGCCGCCTGTTTCGCAGAGTTCTCGAATGGTGCGGTTGGCACGTTCGAAGCATCTCGCAATATCGTGGGGCCGCAAAGCCAGATGGCCTTCGAAGTCCACGGCACCAAGGGTGCACTCAGCTGGAACCTCGAGACCATGAACGAGATGAAGCTGTTCCTCGTCGACGAAGAGTTCCACGACGGCTATCAAACTGTCTACTCCGGAGAGCGGTACCCGTTCCATGGCAACTTCGTTCCTGGCGATGCCAACGCGATCAGCTACGAAGACCTCAAGGTCATCGAGGGTCACGAGTTCTTAATGGCTGTGGCCTCTGGTGTGCAGCACGAGCCCGGTTTCAACGAAGCGATCGATTATGTGAGCGTGCAGTCCGCACTGGTGAAGTCCTGGGATTCTGGTTCTTGGGAAGACGTCAGCTCCATCAGGAAGGGCTAGGTCCGTTATGGAAACCATTCGGCTGACCACCGCCAAGGCCATTGTCAACTACCTGATTGCACAGAAGAGTGTCCAAGTCGATGGCAGCATCGCTCCACTGTTCGGCGGCGTCTACGGCATCTTCGGTCACGGCAATGTGACCGCGCTCGGTCATGCGTTGGAGCAGGCCAAAACCGAGCTGCCCACCTACCGCGGTCAAAACGAACAGGGCATGGCACTGGCTGGTGTTGCGTACGCGAAGGCCAAACGCCGTCGTCAAATCATGGTCGCGACCTCTTCAGTAGGGCCTGGTGCCACCAACATGGTGACGGCTGCTGGCGTCGCCCACAGCAATCGGTTGCCGTTGCTGCTGATCTCGGGCGACTCGTTCACGAGCCGACTGCCTGACCCGGTGCTCCAACAAGTGGAACACTTCGGTGACCCGACCATGACGGTGAACGACAGCTTCCGAGCGGTGACTCGTTACTGGGATCGCATCACCAAACCCGAGCAGCTCACCACATCACTGCCACACGCAGTGCAAACCATGATCGACCCAGCTGATTGTGGTCCAGCCTTTATCGGCCTGCCACAAGATGTAGGCGCCGAGGCGTGGGACTTCCCGGTCGCCTTCTTCGAAGAGCGCATCCACGACATTGCTCGGCCACGAGCCGATGAGCGCCAGCTACGCGAGGCCGCGGCAATGCTCACAGCTGCCGAGAAACCACTCATAATCTGCGGTGGCGGCGTGCACTATTCACTCGCCGAACAGCAACTCGCTGACTTCGCAACAGCGCACAACATCCCTGTTGTCGAGACTGTCGCTGGCAAGGCCAGCATGCGATGGGACCACCCCATGTATGGCGGTGCGATCGGCGTCACCGGCGGCGAATCAGCCAATGCATTAGCTGGCGAAGCCGACGTTGTGGTCGCACTCGGCACTCGATTGCTCGACTTCACGACCGGGTCGTGGACCATCTTCCAGAACCCCAGCGTGAAGATGATCGGCATTAATACCGCTCGTTTCGACGCAACCAAACACCACTCACATGCGGTGGTAGGTGATGCCCGCGAGACACTGGTCGAGCTTTCATCGACGCTCGGCAACTACCGAGCCAGCGATGCATGGTCAACGACCGCAGCTACCGAGGTCGCCAAATCCAACGCCTACATTGACAAACTCGCAGCAGCCACGTCGACCAGCGAAACCGGTCTACCGACGTACGCCCAAGTAGTAGGCGCCATCGACCGCAAGGCCGACGAGCACACCTTCGCACTCGCCGCTGCTGGCGGATTTCCTGGCGAAGTCAACAATGGCTGGCGAACCAAACACCTGAACAGCTTCGACTGCGAATACGGCTTCTCGTGTATGGGTTACGAGGTCAGCGGAGGCTGGGGCGCAGCTATGGCTCTACCCGACAAGGACGTCGTGGTCTTCGTGGGCGACGGCTCATACCTGATGCTGAACAGCGATATCTACAGCTCAGTCATTCACGGCCACAAGATGATCGTGATCGTGTGTGACAACGGCGGTTTCGCCGTGATCAACCGGCTCCAGATCAACACCGGGGGAGTGCCGTACAACAATTTGATCAAGGACAATCCCACGGTAGTCAATCCAGTGGCGGTCGACTTCGCAGCCCACGCAGCGGCAATGGGTGCGCTGTCAGAGTCTGTCGCCAGTATTGACGAACTCGAAGCAGCATATGACCGGGCCAAGGCGGCAGATCGCACGACCGTGATCTCGCTGGTGACCGACGCCTACAGCTGGACCGAAGGTGGTTCGTTCTGGCAGGTCGGTATCCCCGAGGTCAGTGATCTGCAAGGCGTCCGCGATGCGAAAGCCGAATGGGACGAAGGATTGAACGACCAGAGGATTGGCTGATGAGTAACCCAGTGAACCGACCAGTAAAGATCGTCGTGCTCGGCACCGGCCGTATCGGCAAAATGCATGCCGAGATGTTGGCACGGCAGGTCAACGAGACCGAACTTGTAGGCGTCTTTGATGTCTTTGCCGACAGCGCTCTTGCCGTGGCAGCGGATCTGGGCGTGCCCGCCTTCGCATCACTCGAAGCCGCACTCGCAGCGGATGCCGACGCAGTGTGCATTGCCACCAGCACCGACACCCACGTAGAGGTCATGAAGGCAGCCGCCGCTGCGGGCAAACACATCTTCTGTGAGAAGCCTATTTCGCTCGACGTAGTCATGGTCGACGACGGCCTCGCTGCCGTCGAAGCCGCTGGTGTCATGTTGCAGATTGG
>DNHM01000500.1 GCA_003485885.1 Acidimicrobiaceae bacterium | reverse complement strand
CAATGGCTGACCGGTGCAATGGCTAACCTCGATGCCGACGGTTACGCTGATGGTTACACAGTCGAAAAATGCTCTCCGAGCCGTTGTTCTGCTCACTGCGTGCGTTCTGCTGGCGACAGCATGCGGCATCAGCGAAGGCGACCTTCTCGCAGGCATCGCGCCTCGCGATAACACTGCCTTCAATAACGGCAACGATGGCTTCGACGCGGCCGTTCCCGATGTAGATGATGCTGGGGCCGCATTCGGGCTGGACCAGGGTGGCGCTGTCCCCGTTCAACTGTCCGGTGGCCAGGTGGATCTCTCGTTGGACCGATTCGACATCGATTGTTCCGACGAGGGACTTGGATCCGACGACACAGTGTTTTTTGCCGTTGCCCATGTTGTCGTCGACGGCAACCTTGGCGCGCTGTGTTTCGGCGAGTCGGGCCCCACCCTCATCCGTTCGTGGGAGACCCTCGCAGCGATCACACCCCCAGACCAACTCCGAGACCTCGGTCTCTTTGGCGGGTTCGAGGCCGACGATGAAACCGGCGGCACCACGCTGGCATTCGTAAATACGCTCGACGACGCAGGCACGCTTTTCCAGATGTCGATCAACCTCGCAGAGGCCGAGAACTATCCTGATGAACTCATGCTGACCATGGCCCATGAGTTCAGCCATATCTTCACCGCGACCTCACCCCAAATCGACCGCTTCGCCGAACCTCGCGATTGCAACACGTACTACAACGGCGAGGGATGCTACACCGACAAATCGGTAATGGCGGAATGGGTTCGGTTGTTCTGGGGCAACGGACTGATCGACCAAGTCGATCCAGACCAGGAAGCAACTGTCGATAGCGGCGAGCAACGTTGCGCGGCCAACCCCAGCTTCTTCGGTGCATACGCTGCCAGCAATCCCGAAGAAGACTTCGCCGAAGCATTCTCGGCCTATGTATTCGACGTCCCCGCTGCTACCAACGAGCAAGAAGAGAAACTTGCGTGGATCCACACCCAGCCTGGTCTCGCCGAGTTCCGCGACCGCTCTATCGCCGCCAATCTCGGTCCGCTCGACAACAACTTCGATCCCTGCGGCTGACCGAAATCGGCACAGTCCGGTCCCTCCTGCCGGTTTCGGCCACCGTTCAGGGTGCGTAGCAAAGCCCGACGTTCACCGAAGCCCGCCTGACAAGACGTCGGCCCGAATTCGCGGCTAAGTTAAGTCGCCGGAAAAGCATTTCTATTTGGGGGAACCACCATGCAAACCCGCGCAGCAATTCTCGACGGCGTCGGCCAAGACTGGAAGGTCGAGACCATCAGCCTCGATCCTCCCAAAGCTGGTGAGGTCGTGCTTGAACTCGTCGGCTCGGGCTTGTGCCACAGCGACGAACACATGGTCACTGGCGATATGGCATTGGCACCTGAAGTTCAGGAAGAACTCGGCATCCAGCAGTTCCCCATCATCGGCGGCCACGAAGGCGCCGGCCGGGTCGTAGAAGTTGGCCCTGGCGTCACCACCCTTGAGGTCGGCGACCATGTTGTGCTCGGCTTCATCCCCTCATGTGGGCGCTGCCCATCATGTGCAAAGGGTCAGCAGAACCTGTGTGACATGGGCGCTGTACTTCTTGCAGGCCGCCAGATCACCGACATGACCTCCCGTCACCATCGTCACGATGGCAGTGATCTCGGCATCATGTGCTGCATCGGCACGTTCTCCGAGGTAACTGTGGTCAACGAGGCCAGCTGCATCAAGATCGAGAAGGACATACCCCTCGACAAGGCCGCACTCGTCGGCTGCGGCGTGACCACTGGTTGGGGCTCAGCCACCTACGCCGCCGATGTGAAGTCTGGCGAAACCGTTGTGATCGTCGGCTGTGGTGGTGTTGGCATGAACGCCGTGCAGGGCGCAGCCATGGCTGGCGCCGCGAACGTGATCGCCGTCGATCCTGTCGAGTTCAAGCGTGAACAAGCACAGGTATTCGGCGCAACCCACACCGCCTCATCACTCGAAGAAGCGACTGCGCTCGTTATGGACCTCACCTGGGGTGCCATGGCCGAGAAGTGCATCATCACGGTCGGCGAAGGCCGCGGCCACCACATTGCCCCCGCCATGGCAATCATCGGCAAGGGCGGCCGAGTCGTGCATACATCTGTCGCCGACATCAACGACACCGAAGTCACCATGAGCCTGTTCGACCTGACCCTCATGCAGAAGGAACTCGTTGGATCGATCTTCGGTTCAGCGAACCCTCGCCGCGATATCCCGCGCCTGCTTCGCATGTACCAGAACGGCACGCTCAAGCTCGACGAGCTCGTCACCAACACCTACACACTCGATGACATCAACGTCGGCTACCAGGCAATGCGCGACGGCGAAAACATCCGCGGCATGGTCATGTACGACCACGGGTAGTACGGGTAGTACGCCTTTCAGCTCGTCCCTCGCCGAGAGGCTGTTCGAGCTAAAACCTCTACGGTCCCGGCGAGCGGACTCCCCTGCTCGTTGACCCCCAGAGCGGCGTACTGTTTGCAAATAAGGAGCGTGATGCACCATATGTGTGCATCACGCTCCTTATTTGCCTAGCTAAGTCGAGTTGGAACGATGCACAAATGTCAGTTCCGGCGAAGGACGGAAGTACGCGGTGAGCGAAGCGAACAAGCAAGCGGAAGAAGAGTATGACGAGTCCTGAATATGGCATTGCACTGGTCAACGCCGCCGGCAACGACGTGGTCGGGCGCAAACGCGAAGTCGAACTCGTTGTTGCCGCGTTGGCATCGGCTCGACACATCTTGCTCGAGGGGCCACCGGGTACTGGCAAGTCCACGTTGCTTCGAGCCGTCGCTCAGCACGCTGGTCAGCGGCTCGTCTTCGTCGAGGGCAACGCCGAACTGACACCAGCACGCCTGGCTGGCCACTTCGACCCTGCCCAAGTGCTTTCACAGGGTTACATCGAAGATGTGTACATCGACGGGCCGCTCGTCGATGCGCTCCGCCATGGCGGGCTGCTCTATGTCGAAGAGATCAACCGAGTCCCGGAAGAGACGCTCAACCTGCTGGTCACGGTCATGAGCGAGGCCGAACTCACCGTGCCTCGTCTAGGTACGATTCAGGCACATCCGGACTTCCGGCTCGTGGCAGCGATGAATCCGTTCGATGCCGTAGGCACCGCTCGTATCGCCGGAGCTATCTACGACCGAGTGAACCGGGTGTCGGTCGACTATCAGTCCGAGGCCGACGAACAAGCCATCGTGGCCCGAGAAGCTCCCGATGCGCCCAAGGCGCTGGCCGAACGAGCCGTGCGTTGCGTGCGCACCACTCGCGAACACCCCGACATTCGCATCGGTTCATCGGTCCGCGGCGCAATCGACCTGGTCATGCTGGCCGACCAACTCGGCAACCTACGCGGCACCGATTGCCTCGACAACGAGTGTGGCCTCGATGCCGCCAAGGCTTCGCTGAGCGGCCGCATTCGCATGCACGAATCCAGCGGACGCAGCCCTGAAGATGTCGTAGCCGAGATCTGGAAGCTGAGTGGACTCTCCCCCGACGAGCTCGACGAC
>DNHM01000527.1:2602-2739 GCA_003485885.1 Acidimicrobiaceae bacterium | reverse complement strand
TCGGTGCCGGGGCCGAGCCCGACTCGGTCGAAGATGTGGTCGGCGGCGTCCCGAATACTCGGCTCCCACAGGTATGCCCAGTCTGCTGCAGCGTGTCCCCACGCGCTGCCAGCTGCCTTCCAGCCATCGTCGGGTGT
>DNHM01000527.1:0-2472 GCA_003485885.1 Acidimicrobiaceae bacterium | reverse complement strand
GTGACTCCATGCTGACTGGAGGAGCGAAGCAATGCTTGGAGAATAGGTGGAGAGTCGGTGGAGATTGCGCCGGCGCCCCACATGTGCTGAAGGGAGCTGATGTTGCAAGTTCGTGCGACGCTGGTTCGGTTAGAAGTAATGGCTCGCTGCCAGCTAGAACTCTCGGGTGTCTTCTTCGGCCATAGTGGCTTCGCCGACGTCGCCAGCCGATGTATTTGGCGCCCGATTCCCGTTTCAACTGGTTGCGCTTGGCATCGTCTTCTATGCAACTGGCCCGGTGCTCGCTCGGTCCTCCGACACCACAGGGGTGCTGCTGTCGTTCTGGCGGCTGTGGTTCGGTGTCGGCGCCTTCTCCTTGGCACTGCTTGCACATCGGCTGTCTGGTCGTACGGTCGGCTCGGCCCGGGGCATCAAGCTGGCGATGCTTGCTGGAGCGGTCTTCTCGGTCAACCAGGTCGCCTTCTTCACTGCAGTGAAACGGACGAGCGTGGTCGATGTCTCGCTACTGGGCACCCTGGCTCCGATCATTGTCGCCTTCCTGGCGGTGCCATTGTTCGGCGAACGTCCGGGCGCCCGATTCAGGTGGTGGTCACTCGTGGGTATCGCTGGAGCGGTGTACATCGTGCTCGGCTCGTCGTCGGGCCCCGACGGCGACCTGCTCGGTATGTTGTTGGGCCTGCTTGCGACGACGGCGTTTGCCTGTTTCTTTGTGATCTCGAAGCTGGCTCGCGAACAAGTGCCAGTCGTGTCGTTTCTGACGTTCGTGATGGGCACAGCAGCGTTATGTGTGAGTGGCTACGTGTTAGCTCTTGGCTTCGAACCCAGTTCCGTCGAGACGCCGGATCTATGGCGGGCTCTCGGTATGGCGCTGATTCCCGGAGCCCTTGGACACATCGCGATGACCTGGCCGTTGCGGCATCTGCCAGCGAACGTGCCGCCGCTCTTCCGGCTTGCAACGCCTGCTGTCGCCGGCATGTTCGCGTGGATCTTCCTGGGCGAAGGTTTCACTCTGGTGCACGTGATCGGGGGAGCGATCATCATTGCCGGGCTCTCCGGAGCGATTCTGTCCCAAGCCGGCCGCGACCTGGTTGCCGACGCTCGCAAAGCAGCTGCTTGACAGGCCGGTGGCGCTTGGTTGGCTTCCGAGGTTCCGCTCGTGGTGATACGTTCAGCTGATCGCGACGTAACGACCCGAGGTGATATTCGGGCTCTTCTGAGATCGGCGAAGACAACTAGTGTCGATTGCCGCAGCGGTCTGGCGGGGTTACGCCGAACCTGTTGTCTCGCGTTCACAGCTGCTGTTTACGAAGGAGTGTGGATATGACCGGTGTCGAGTTCATATCTGAGAGCACGGTCAACAACGTGCGGTGGATCGAGTTCAACCGACCGCCGGTCAACGCATTCATCCGGTCCATGGTCGAGGCCACACGCGACGCCATCGCCGTAGCCGCGGCCGACGACGAGATTCGGGTTGTGTTGTTGGCCAGCGCTGTCGACGGTTACTTCAGCGCTGGAGCGGACCTCAACGAGTTCAAAGGCATGACGTCGGACGATATGCGTGACTGGGTTGGCCTCTGTCATGAGATAGCGACACTGCTCCGCTCGTCGCCGAAGCCACTGCTTGCCGCAATTCACGGCATCGCTGTTGGTGGCGGTCTTGAGATGACGCTGCACTGCGACATGCGGTTTGCGGCCGACAATGCTCGCCTCGGTCAACCCGAGGTGTCGATCGCCTTCATTCCGCCGATTGCCACCACTCAAGCTCTCGTCCGGCTGATCGGACGGCCGCGCACGCTCAAATACCTCTATGAGGGTCGGCTGGTGAAGGCCGCTGAAGCCCATGCATGGGGCCTTGTTGATGAGTTGTGCGAGCCAGACCAGCTTCGCTCCGATGTGCAGGAATATGCCGAGGGCCTCACCAAACAATCAGCGACAGCGCTGGCCGCTATTCGGCGCACGGTCACCATCGGTGGCGGTATGACATTCGATGACGGCATGCAACTCGAGCTGGAAACCGCATCAGCCCTTGCTGATACCGCCGACTTCGCCGAAGGAATCGATGCCTTCCTCACGAAACGGACCCCCCGGTGGGAGCGCCACTGAAGCTATGGCCGTCGCAGCGCATGGGCATCGCTCCAGATTCAACCGCCAAAACGTTGTCTGTTACTGGTTATCTGTAACAAAAGGGCGTTTCCTGGCGTCGGAAGACGAGCTCATCGCAGCAAAGAGTGTGTAGCAAGGAAGGGTGTGTGGGGCCACGGCTCGCGAATGTGGTGATCAGACGGCCGGTAGATGGCCGAGCTACTGTTCGGCAATGTTCGAACACGCGGATCTTGCCGCACAAGTTGGTCAGGCTCTCAGCGATCGCACTGAATCAGTGGCCGTTGGAGAGTCGTCGGCGGGAGGCCTGATTTCAGCCACGCTGCTGTCGGTCCCCGGAGCATCGGCCTTCTACAAGGGCGGAGCGGTGGT
>DNHM01000469.1:1882-5968 GCA_003485885.1 Acidimicrobiaceae bacterium | reverse complement strand
CAGCCTTCGACGAGCACCCGTTCAACCGTGAAATCGCCGAGCTGGGACCCCAACAATCGTTGGGCAGCTTCGCGGGCGTCGGTGGGGTCGTCGCACTTGACGATGCCACCACCTTTGCCTCGTTTCCCTGTTGGCACCTGGGCCTTGACCATGACCGGCCCGCCGATCTCACTGGCAGCGCCATAGGCCGCGTCGGGAGTTGCGACGACCTGGCCATCTGGAATGGGAACACCGCCAGTGGCGATGAGCTGTTTGGCATCGTGTTCTTCGACGAACACGTCAGCCTGCTCGGTCCGTGCGGGCAAGGAAGTCGCCGAAGAGTTCGTCTTCGGTCGGCTCGTTGCTCGGGATCAGGCGGGCGAGGTAGGTGTAGTTCAGGAAGTGTTTGTAGGTCAGGTTCTCGCAGGTGTCATTGTCGCCCCAGGTGCCAGCACCCATAGACAGGGTGAAGTCGAGCCCGTTGTCGAAGCTGCCCCCGTTGTTGTATGCATGGGGCTGGTTGACCAGCACGGTTGACACCCGGGCACGTTCGGCCAGACGTTCGACGCGCTCGTCGATCTCGGAGTGGATGCCGCATGAGTGGCCTTCGCCCATGTAACCAAGGATCTGCTCGACCGTGTCGAGCGCATGATCGAAGTCACTGGCCCGGTACACGGACAACACGACCGAGAGCTTCTCGCCCGAGAACGGGTGGTCTTCGCCGATGCCGGTCTCCTCGACAATGAGGAACTTGGAGGCATGCGCTGCGTCGTCGTCGAAACCAGCGACCTCGGCGATGCGGCTCGCGGGTTGGGCAACAACCTGGCGGTTCAGATTCCCGCCCGGCCACATGGCCTGCTGGAGCTGATCCTTCTGAGTAGCGGGCACCAGCCAGCCGCCATGGTCCTGCAACTTGACGATGACCGAGTCGTAGATCGAGTCGTCGATAACCAGTGCGTTTTCTGACGAGCAGCTGGTCGCATGGTCAAAGGTCTTGCTGGCAACGATCTTGGGTATGGCGGCATCGAGGTCGGCGGTCTCGTCGATGATCACGGGTGCATTGCCGACACCAACCCCGTGTGATGGCGTGCCAACCCGGTAGGCCATGTCCACGTTGGCCGGTCCGGCCGTTACGAGCGAGTAGTCGACCTGTGAGAGCAGCTCAGCAGCAATAGCCTTGCCGGCTTCCTTGTTCTCGCCAGCCACGCTTACAAGCTGAACGAGGTCTTCGGGAGCACCAAGTTTGGCGAGCTCGGCTCGGGCAATACGCACGGATTCGGCGCAGGTGGCTTCGCCTCGAGGATGGGGGGCTAGGAGGACAGCATTACGCCCCTTGAGCGTGATCATCATGTTGTTGATCGGCGTAGCACCAGGATTTGTCGACGGAAGGATGCACGCAATCACACCCATTGGTTTGGCGATGGTGGTCACACCCCGGGCCTCGTCAATGTCGATTACGCCGACCGAAGGTGCGTCCTTGAGATCGGACAAGGTGCCTAAGGTCTTGCGCATGATCTTGGTGGCTTTGTCTGCGGCGTTGCCCAAACCGCTCTGCTCGGCGGCAAGATTTGCTAGGCGTTCGACGACGTCGGGCCGTGTGGCTGCGTAGGCAATAGCGGTGACGGCATCGTCGACCTGCTGTTGATTCCAGCCTTCGATGGCTTGTTGGGCAGCGCGTGCTCGAGCAACGGCGGCGGTGACTGTTGCCGTGACGGAATCGTCGACAGAGAGGTAGCTCATTCTTCGTCCAGTTCTTGGGTGCGGTACGACGATAGGCGTCGCGGTCGATCGGTTGCGATCTCTCGGGTCCAACGCGTGGTAGATCGTCCTGCGCCTAGGTGGGCACAACATCGATTCGGCGGCCGCTGGTTTCGACAAGTCGTGCGATGTCACCGGGGTCGCTGGTGATGATGATGTCCTCGTGATTGGCAAGCACGACGACGGCGGCGTCGACGACATCGCTCGTTCCTGAAGCGGTCAAAAGCAGACCAGCTTGGCGCCCTAGCTCGACAGTAAGTGCAATGCCGTCGACTGCTTGCAGCGCTCGGGCTAGAAGTACCTGTCGTCCGGTGCCTCCCCGCCAGACCTGGCCCACAACCCCTCCATGGGTGATCGGCGGTTCGCCGTCGATCAGCGCACCATACTGACCCGCGAGCGCGGCAANNGCACCCTTGAGGCGGCGCCACATGGCTCGGTCGTTACGTTCGAGCGCAACAAACGCGCCCGCATCGAGCACCATCATGAACGTGGTAACGCAGCGGTCAGACGGAGGGCCGCTGCTGCGTCGCGGTCGCTCTGGCGTTGCTCATTGATTTCTTCAGCGCTGATGGCCCCGTGCTCAAGCTCGTAGTCGGCGATGAGGACGTTCAATTGAGCAAGCCGCTGCTCCTTTGCGTAACGGTCAGCCATTGCATCGGAGATCCATGAACTCACCGAGTCGGCATCGCCATAGTGGACCGCTAGCGCAGCAACATCGAGAAGTCCTTCGTCGACTGTGACTGTGACCCGTTTCTTTCCCATGACCACATCATATGTTCATGTGAGGAAGGTATGCAATGAGTATGCGCCTCGCGTTGTAATCAGCGCTCGTCGAGCTTCTTAACCAACGTTTTGGGTGCAACGAGTCGATAGGCATCCTCGATGATTCCGGCGATCTCTTCCCAGTCAGGATCGACGTTGAGCTTCACGCCGAGCCACCCACGATGTCCAACGTAGGGCGGCACAAAGAACCGTTCTGGCTCAAGTGCAGTGAGTTCGCCTTGCACCCCGGGAGGGGCTGGTACCCATAGGGCAAGCCGCCCGTCGCCGTGATGGTCGTTATGTAGATTGCAGAGCGTCTTTTTCTCACGGATGAAGAACGATGGTGCGCCATGGCTCAGTCGTTCGCTGACCTCCGGCAATGCAATTGCAATCTTTCGCACCCGTTCGAGTTCTGATTTGGCCATAGGCAAGTGTGCCTCATCGGGCCTTGGACCATGGCTGTGTGCTGAGGCTCCCCATGCTGAGCTTTTGGCACGAGAGAGGTTCTCTGAACACCGCGATGGATATCGTGCGCTGCATGCCATCGTTGGGCGAGGAGTTGACGAATCGCCTTCGCTACAGCCGGTTTGGCCGTGACATTTTTGGCCCAAAGATCGCTCGTCCTACAGCACGCTGGCTCGACGCCAACTTTCCTGACGAGACACGTTCGCTCGCCGAGCCCTGTGATGGTGAACCATCGACCGAAAGTTCAGCAGAATCGGCGGCGCTCCCACCGGTCGAGACGGCGACTGCGCGCGTCGCCGCCGATGTGGACACGGCCGACGATGCTGACGAGGCATTCGGTGCAATCGACCTTACGCCGACCTCGCCAAAGGCGCTGCTGGGGTTGCTCCAGGAGCTCGGCAAACAGGTTAAGAACCACAACCTGGTGGTCGTTGCTGCAGGGATTGCTTTTTTTGGGGTTTGCTTGCCATCCCAGCCACCTTGTTCGGCATCGTCTCGGTCGCGGGTCTCTTGCTCGACCCAGACACCGTCACGCAACAGGTCGAAGACAATCTCTCAGGTCTTCCCGAAGAAGCGCAGACCATCATTAGTGAGCAGCTCGAAAGCGTTTCTGGGGGTAGCACCGGTGGCCTGATCCTTGGGCTCATCGTCTGCCTGCTGCTTGCCTTCTGGACTGCCTCCGGTGCCATGGCCAAACTGATGGGTGCGCTTAACACCATCTATGACACCGTGGAGTCCCGGAACTTTCTCAAACTGCGGGGCATGGCGATTGGACTGACGCTCGGTGGCATCGGCTTCATCTCAAGCGCCATCTTCCTGCTTGCGGCGTTGCCATCACTCCTCAGCTCGATTGATTCAGTAGGGGCCAGTGCAACCCGACTCCTGGTCTGGCTGCGATTCCCGGTGCTCGGACTCGTTATGGTCATCGCGCTTGGTGTGCTCTATCACGTGGGCCCGAATCGACGGACCAAGTACCGCCCCGTCACCGCAGGCGCAGCTGTTGCCACGGTGCTGTGGATCGCACTGTCCGCTCTATTCACGATCTACACCTCGACCGTTGGTAGTTACAACGAAACCTACGGCAGCATCGGCGGCATCGTGATCCTGTTGCTATGGCTCTTC
>DNHM01000469.1:0-1799 GCA_003485885.1 Acidimicrobiaceae bacterium | reverse complement strand
AACCAACTCGACTAACGGCGCGTTTGTTCAGCGATGTGGCGTCGGCGACGTGGGGTCAGCGTCGTTCGGTTTGGGGCGTCCACTTGAAGAACTTGGCGGCAGCGAGAACGCCGAAGAGGCCCCAGGCGGCGACCACGGCCCACTTGCTCCACGGGACCGAGACTGACTCGATGAACGGGTTGTAGGAATCGCGCAGGCTCTCGTTCAACGGCTTGATCGGGAAGACGTCGCCGACCTTGCTGAAGAAGCCGGTGCTTTCCTCTTCCGAGAAGAAGAACACATCGGACACGAAGTACAGCGGGAAAACCATGGCATTGGTGAACGCCGGGGCTGAATCCTGATTTGGAATGATCGCTGTTACCGAGAGCCCGAGCGCGGAGAACGCCATCGAACCAATTCCAACGCTCAGTGCAAAGACGCCAATCGAGCTGAGGTTGAACGTGACGCCGAAGAACACGCGCCCGATGATGGTCACGAGAATCGTCATGAAGACCACGATCACGAGCGAAGCCAGGATCTGGCCGATCATGTACGCGAGAGGCGACAGAGGCGTACCCCGCAAACGTTTCAACTGGCCGAACTCGCGTCGAAAGACCTGACCCATTGCCAAGTTCACGAAGGTCGCCGACACGATCGAGAGGGTCAAGATGCCGGGCACGATGAACGTGGCCACCTTGACCGTGTTGCCGTCACTCTCGATGTTCTCGTTGCCAAAAACGAACCCGAAGATCACCAGGAACATGACGGGGAACACCACGGTGAAGAAGGTCGCAGCAGGGTTACGTCGGAAGCTGAGCAGGGCGTACTTGGCAGCGCTGACGGTCTTGGCAATCATTGGGCGCTCCCTTCGTCGGTAAGGCGCAAGAACGTATCCTCGAGATTCGGGCGCAACACCGATAGCGAGTCGAGCCGACGGTTGTTCGCTGTTGCCCAACTGCTCAACGCATGTACGACTTCAGTGACCTCGGTCGTCTCGATGGAAATCTCACTGGCACTGGTCACGAGCAACGAACGAAAGGGGGCAGGCACTGCCTCGGACGGTGCATCGGCGGCGTCCCAGCTGATACGGGTGTGGAGTTTGACCTGGTCGGCGAGATCGGCAGCACTTCCTTCGGCCGCGATGACGCCGCCGCTGATCACCACGATGCGGTCGGCGAGATGTTCCGCCTCGTCCATGTAGTGGGTGGTGAGCAGCACAGTGGCGCCGACATCGCGCAGATGCTCGATCATCTCCCATGCCTCGCGTCGGGCAGAGGGGTCAAAGCCGGTGGTTGGTTCATCGAGGAAGATCAACTTGGGGTCACCAACAAGAGCAATCGCTAGATCGAGCCGGCGTTTCTGCCCGCCTGATAGGGCTTTGGTTCTCTGGCGAGCGCTGTCGCCCAAGCCGACAATCTGCAGGACCTCGTCGACCGGACGAGGAGCGTCGTAATATGAGGCATACATCCCCACCGCTTCACGAGCCGTGAGATCCGCATCGGGCTGAGACTCTTGCAACACGATCCCGATGTCTTCCCGCCACGACAGAGGTGCTGTTTGTGGGTCTTGGCCGAGTACCAACACATCCCCAGCGGTGCGGTCGCGGAATCCTTCGAGGATTTCGATGGTGGTCGTCTTGCCAGCGCCGTTGGAGCCGAGGAAGGCGAGTATTTCGCCTTCCGCAACATGCAGGTCGATGCCTTTGACTGCGTCGATGGTGTCGCCTGACTTGGTCTTGTACGACTTCGTCAGGCCGTTTACCTCGATAGCGAGATTCATGGGCTGAGCCTACGGGGCCGGGCCCATTCTCTCGACACCAA
>DNHM01000559.1 GCA_003485885.1 Acidimicrobiaceae bacterium | reverse complement strand
CGCGACGGCCGTATCCCGGTGAACCCCAGCGGCGGACTCATCGGCGGCGGTCATCCTGTGGGAGCGACTGGCGCCCGCATGTTGCTTGATGCGACCAAACAGGTTGCGAGTCAGGCCGGCGACTATCAGGTCAGCGATGCCAACCGGGTCGCCACGCTCAACATCGGCGGCAGTACTGCCACCACTGCCTGCTTCATCGTCGAAGGCGTCTGACTGTCGGCGAAGCCAGATGTAGCGATTTTATTGAGTCGCCGTTTTGGTCATAGGGAATTCACTGAGACCGGCGCGTAGACGCGCGTGAACAAGATCGAAGGTTTGGGCCTGTCACCGCAGGAACACGCCGCCTTATCGGTGGCGCAGAGCTTCTCAACGAAGTCGTCGTGATTTGTCAGCTTCCTTGCACGAACGCGAGCGCATCGTGCAGTAAGGCTTCCCACTGGTCTTCGTCGCGGCCGGTGATCAGCGCCCATTCCTTGAATCGTCGTCCGGCTGGTGCGAACGGTTCGGCCGTGCCTGCGTCGATCATCTCGTCGATCGTGGTGGCAGCAAGTTTCACGATCAAGTCGCCAGTGTTGCGCTCCATGCTGGCAGAGAAGTCCCCGTTTATGCGCAGGCACGGATGACCCATCATCGTGGATTTCTCGGCGCCGCCAGCGAGTAACGGTTCGGCGAGTTCCCAGAAAAGTCTGTCGTCGGGTCCGACGGCAGGTTCGGTCTTCTTTGCCATGGCGTAAGTGTCGCGCATCTGGATGCTTTACATTTCGTACATGTCTTCTGAACAGTCGCCACGATCGGTCACGGTTGCCGCCGCCCAACTCGGCCCCATCGCCAAGGACGAATCGCGCCCCACTGTTGTCGAGCGATTGCGGGCCATGCTTCGTGACGCTGCAGCCGCAGGTGCCGAGCTGGTGGTGTTCCCCGAGCTTGCGCTCACCACCTTCTTCCCTCGTTGGTTCACCGAAGACATCGCTGGTCACGACCATTACTACGAGACCTCCATGCCTGGTCCCGAGACACAACCGCTTTTCGACGAGGCCAAGGAGCTCGGTGTCGGTTTCGCACTTGGCTACGCAGAACTCACGCCCGAGGGAGAACGGTTCAACACCACCATCCTGGTCGAACGCGACGGTTCGATCGTGGGCCGTTTCCGCAAGGTCCACATCCCCGGCCACGAGGGCGACGAGCCATGGCGTGCGTTTCAGCATCTCGAACGCCGGTACTTCCAAGAGAGCGACGAAGGTTTCCCGGTGTGGCGAGCGTTCGGTGGCATCTTCGGTATGGCCACGTGCAACGACCGGCGGTGGCCCGAGACGTATCGGGAGATGGGGTTGCAAGGCGTCGAGATGATCTTGATCGGTTACAACACCCCGATTCATTACGCCCCCGATCCTGGGCAGAACGCGTTGCAGGGTTTCCACAATCATCTGTGTATGCAGGCCGGTGCCTATCAGAACGGCACCTGGGTCGTTGGCGTGGCCAAGGGTGGCACCGAAGAAGGTGTCGAGTCACTCGCTCAGTCAGCGATCATTGCGCCGTCCGGTCAGATCGTGGCCCAGGCCGTGACCACCGGCGACGAAGTCATCGTGGCCAGCTGCAATCTCGACTGGTGCGACCATTACAAGCAGACACTCTTCAACTTCGACACCTACCGTCGCCCCGAGGTCTACCAGCGGATCACCAACCAAAAAGGTGTCATCCTTCCCCCTGAATAACGCACAGGTGCCTGGCACGGGTTCGTTAGTTGCCAACGTTTGTTTTGGTGTGCGAGTGCTCGATCAACACGCGCGACTTAACATTTTGTAAAGTAACGAGGTGATCGCATCATGAGCACTGACTTCACCCTGAACGGCGCGCCGGCATCCATCGACGGGAGCCATGAGCATCTCCTCGGCGCGTTGCGCGACGAGCTCGGTGTGTTCTCGCCAAAGGATGGCTGTTCGCCGACCGGACAGTGTGGCTGCTGCACGGTGCTTGTCGATGGGAAGGCACGCGTTGCGTGCCAGACATCACTCGACAAGACCGAAGGCGCAACCGTTGTCACGCTCGAAGGCATCGAGCCCGATCAGCGGCAACGTATGGCCGATGCCTTCGCTGCATTTGGTGCGCTGCAATGTGGTTTTTGCACGCCTGGGATTCTCATGCGTACCAAGTCGATGCTCGACAAGGCCGCGGCAAGTGGTGCCGGCCTGACCCGTGACAAGGCAGCCAGGCTCATGGGCGGCAACTTGTGCCGTTGCACGGGCTACACCAAGATTCTCGACGCGGTCGAGGCGCTGGCAGCCGACGAAGTGCCCGTTGCGGTGCAACCCCGTGGTGTCGGTAGTCGCGGGATCAAATACGAAGCGCATGCGCTGGCGCTTGGTGACCGTCCGTTTATCGACGACATGGTTCCTGTCGATCTCGCACACGGCGCGTTCAAGCTGGCCGACCATGCCCGAGCCGACATCGTCGCCATCGACACCGCTGCTGCCGAAGCTGTGCCAGGTGTGGTGCGGGTCTTCACCGGTGCCGATGTGCCTGGTGAATTGCGCCATGGTCTCATCCATAAGGACTGGCCGGTCTTCATCCCGGTCGGCGGCCGCACCAGTTATTTGGGCGACGTGATCGCCATGGTTGTGGCCGAGGATCGCAACACCGCTCGCCACGCG
>DNHM01000121.1 GCA_003485885.1 Acidimicrobiaceae bacterium | reverse complement strand
CCTGCGTCGGCCACGATGCGGTCAAGCGCTCCGAGGCCATTGAGCGCTTTCGCTGTGGCGGGAAGATCGACAGCCACTGTCCAGCCGGGCGCCGGGAACGACAGTGGCGATTGATTGCCAGGACCGAAACGTTTCAGCACGGTGAAGAACGAGGGAAGGCGGCCAAGTCGATCGACCAGTTCATACAGCGACGGTGTTGCCAAGTCAGGGATAACACACTGCCATTGCACGAAGCCGGTGTTGCCGTAGACCCGGTTCCAGTCGGTAATCGCATCGAGTGGATGGAAGAACGCGGTGATCGATTCGGCGGTGACCGTGAGTTGCGCTGGTGCCTTACGCCACCACACCTCGTTGAATGCTTTCACCGCTGGGGTGATCGCTACTCGAGGAAGTGGCACCCGTGGTAGGCCGATGCTGGTGGTACTTGGTTGACGATACGCGCCAGCAGCGGTGACGACGCCGAGCGCCGCGAGCTGTTCAGGGCGGGCGAAGGACCCTTGGGTGAGAACGGATCGGGCATCGCCGAGCAGGTCAACCCAGGCGACCGAGAAATCATGTTCTTCGTCGCTACGGCGCATCTCGTCGAGAAGGTCGTCGAGGGTCCGCAGTCGTTGGGTCTCGACGGCAACGATCGCGGACGGGACGGCCAGGAGTTGGATGTCAGCGTCGATGATGACGCCGGTCAGCCCCATCCCCCCGACTGTCGCCCAGAACAGTTCACCGTTGCTAGTGGGGGACAGGCTGAGGATCTCGTCGCTAGCCAGTCGCATGCGCAGGGAACGCACGTGTTGGCCGAAGCTGCCGGCGACGTGATGATTCTTGCCATGGATGTCAGCAGCGATTGCTCCGCCGACGGTCACTTGGCTAGTGCCGGGAGTGACCGGAACGAACCAGCCTTTGGGCGTGTACTTACTGATCAGCTGGCCGATGGTCACGCCGGCATCGGCCCGCACGACGCCACTTTCGCGATCGATCCAGCGAACCTGATTGCACTCTGTGGTGACCAAGACCGATCCACCACTCCGTTGCGCTGCATCCCCGTAACTCCGGCCGAGTCCGCGAGCGATGAGATCACAGGAGGGAAGGTCGGCGGTCGCGAGTTCCCGTGTGGTTGCAGGCAGCAGCGCTGTGCCAGCTGCACCGCGATAGCGACCCCAACCAGTGAAGTGCCGCTCGGTGGATCTCATAGGCCTCATACGTACAACCCGATCGAGTACACGATCACCCACGACACCCCAGTAACAAGCATCAACAGGTCGCGCGCCATAAGCGTTTCTGGGGTCTCCCCGGCGCCACGCCACGACAGAACGAAGTATCGGCCGATCGCCAGAGCGAACGGAACCACCGTGAGTCTGAGTAGGAACGAGCCGTCGGCGTCGTTAGTTCGATTGTTTGCCTCGGCGGCTGCCCAAGCGGCGTAGCCGCCTACGGCACATGCCGATGCTGCAACCGCAACGAGGCGGAGATGGAAGAGCTGATATCCCGCAAGTACTTTGCGGCTTTCGCTGCTAGCTCCGAGCGTAAGTAGTTCGCCCAGTCGTTTACCCGTGATGACCAACAGTGCGCCCGCAGAGACGACCATCAGGAACCACCCGCTGATTGGCGTGTCGGTTGCGGTGCCGCCGCCCACGGCTCGCACCAGGAAACCAGCACTCACGGCAAGCAGCTCGACCCAAGGAATCCGTTTGAGCACGGTGCTATACGTCACGCTGATTGCGCCGTACCCGGCAAGCGATGCCACGAAATCCCATCCGAGCGCGACGCTCAGCATCACCGTTGGAGTCCCAAGCAGCAACAGGATCGTGATCGCTCGTCCGACACTGACGGCGCCGCTGGCGATCGGGCGATTCCTCTTTGTCGGATGCAGTCGATCGGCATCGGCGTCGAGGATGTCGTTCACGATGTAACCCGCTGAGGAGACGGCGCAGAACAGGACGAACGCGAGGACGGTTGATGCCACGATGTCGGCTTCGTCAAGACGGCCAGCAGCTCCAGGCGCGGCAAACACCAGCAGGTTCTTGGCGTATTGGTGCGGCCGTAGCAGCTGGAGAGTTGGTGGCACGAGGATAAGGATTAACGTTTGGAGACTTGGCGCCAGACGGTACCTGGCAGGTTCTTCAGCACCAGGCCGATCGGTGCAAGCACCCCAGGGCTGTGGATAATCGAGCGACCTTTGGCTAGGCCCGCCACAATGTCAGCGGCAACTTCGTCGGGTGTGGTGGCAAAGGGCGCAGACTCCAGGCCTTCGGTCATGCGGCTGTGCACGAATCCGGGACGAACAACCACAACTTCGACACCGACCTGTTTGGCAGGCGCTGCCAGCTCCCGAGCGAATGCGTCGAGGCCCGACTTTGCGCTGCCGTACACAATGTTGCCGATGCGGGGCCGCACCGCAGCGATCGACGAGAAGACGATCAGTCGAGCCTGGGGTTCGCCCCGCAGAATGTTGAGAGAAGCCAAACAACTCGACACAGCACCGCCGAAGTTCACGTTGGCCAGTTCAGCCATGGCCGCCGGATCGGCATCGATACTGAACTCGGCGCCGAGTTGGCCGAACGCGACCACGACACAATCGAAGGGGCCGTTGGCATCGTTTATCTGCCGAAGTACCGAACTATGGCTGGCGCTGTCGGCACCGTCGAAGTCTGCGGTTTCGACCTCGAGTTGAACGTACGCGGCGGAGAGAGTCGAAGCTGCCTGGTCTCGTGAACCGCCGGAGCGGCCAGCGAGAACAACGTGTTGTAGGCCGTCGGCAGCGAGGTGGGCAACGAACGCAGCAGCGATGTCGCTGCCGCCTCCCAAAATCAGTAGTCGTTTAATCATGTGTCGTGGCAACAAGGCTCTAGGCTTGCGCCCATGAGTACTCGTATGCTCATCTTTCTGTCGTTGCTTTGTGGCATCGCCATTCTGGTGGCTTTCACCCTTCAGGTCACGCTGAGCTGACGCACTTTTTCGCTGGCTAAGCTGTCAGCTATATGGCTCATCATGATCTCGTTGTCATTGGCGGTGGACCGGCAGGATATGCCGCAGCACTCTATGGAGCAGGCGCTGGCCTTGACGTCGGCCTTGTCGAGCGACACAAGCTCGGTGGTACGTGTCTCAACGTCGGTTGCATCCCAGCGAAGGAATTGCTCGAAACCGCAGCAGTGTTCCGCACCATTGGCCACGCCGAGCAGTTCGGCATTACGACTTCGGCCCCGGTCGTCGACTTCGCTAAGAGTCAAGTCCGCAAGCAGTCGATCATCGACACGCTGGTTGGCGGGCTCGGGTCGTTGCTAAAGGGCCGCAAGGTCACCGTCTACGACGGCAACGGTTCGCTACAGGCTGATCGCTCTGTTCAGGTCCGCGGTGGTTCGTCCGGCGACATAGACCTCACCGGAGATCATGTCTTGCTGGCGACCGGTAGTGCACCCCGCACGCTGCCTGGTTTCGATATCGATGGTTCGATCGTGATGACGAGCGACGAGTTCCTGTCGCTCGACCGCATCCCAGAGTCAGCGGCGATCATCGGCGGCGGAGCTATCGGCTGCGAGTTCGCATCGATGCTGATCGACCTCGGCTCAGAGGTGACGTTGCTCGAATATCTGCCTCGGCTGATTGCCGGTGCAGATATCGACTGCTCGAAGGTCATCGAACGTTCCTTCAAGAAGCGGGGCATGGCCATCAAGACCGGCGTCGCGGTAACAGGCCACGAGCTACAACCCGAGGGTGGCACTCGGGTGTCGTTCGGTGAGGGCGAAACCGTCGATGCAGAGATCGTGGTCATGAGCATCGGACGTGCTCCCGTGACGCATGGTCTGGGATTGGCCGCAACGAATGTGCAGGTCGACGGCCGTGGATTCATCGTTGTCGATGAGAACCTGCGCACCGCCGAGCCCAATGTGTTCGCTGCAGGCGACGTCGTCGACACCGCTCAACTAGCCCATATCGGTTTTGCCGAAGGCATGCAGATCATCAAGCAGATCCTGGGCGAGCCAGCATCGCCGATCGACTACAACACCGTGCCATGGTGCATCTATACGCACCCAGAAGTCGCCTTCGCTGGCATGACCGAAGAGCAGGCCAAAGAAGCGGGATTCGATGTGGTCGTCGACAAGCA
>DNHM01000508.1 GCA_003485885.1 Acidimicrobiaceae bacterium | reverse complement strand
CGTCGGCCCGAGCGGAGCGGTTAAACACTGCCCTACACACTGGCAATCGCTGCGATCAGGGCGTCGAGGCCTTGGTCCATTTCTTGCTCGGTGATATTGAGCATTGGGGTGAGCCGCAGCACATTGCCATAGAGGCCACCTTTGCCGATCAACAGGCCGTTGTCCTTGGCTCGCTCGAGCAGCACTTTGGCCGCCTTGGCATCTGGCTCGATGCTGCCGGCGTGCACGGTCTCGATGGCCTGCATCAGACCCTTGCCTCGGAGCTCGGCGATCCAGTCGGCGCCCTCTACAACGGGGGACAACCTTTCCTTCATCTGTTGACCACGGGCTTTGGCGTTGCCTTGCAAGTCGGCTTCCTGGACATATCGCAAGGTGGCAAGACCCGCTGCTGTCGACAGTGGGTTGCCGCCGAATGTGGAAAACGACAGGTGAGGAAGACAGTCCATGACTTCGGGTCGGCCAACGATCCCGGCCAGGGTGATGCCGTTGCCGACGCCCTTGGCGAAGGTCAACATGTCGGGCACGATGCCGTGAGCTTGGTAGCCCCAGAAGTGGTCGCCGGTGCGACCCCAACCGGTCTGGACTTCGTCGCTCACGAACAAGATGCCGTGTGAGTCAAGGACCTTGTGCATGGCACCGAAGAAGCCGTCGGGTGGTGTGGCGAAACCACCAACACCCTGGATTGGTTCGGCGATCAGACAAGCGACGTCTCCCGCTGTCATCATGTCGATGACCTGCACCAGATCAGCAACACACGCCTGGGTGTAACCCTCGTCATCGGCATCGTGGTAGGGACTGCGGAGTTTGTAAGGACCCTGCACGAAGTTGACTGACAGGCCAGACACTGCGGTGTTCGACCATGATCGGTGCGACGTGATCGCTTGGGTCGTGAACGACCGACCGTGATAGCTGTTGCGCATGGCCAGCACTTCGTTGGACTTGCGGTAGTGCGTGGCCAGCAGCAATGCGGTGTCGTTCGCTTCGCTACCGCTGGTGGTGAAGAACACCTTGGCATCGGGGATACCCGAAACTGCTGCGACCTCTTCGGCAAACTCGATCATCGGTTCACTGAGATACAGCGTGGAGGTATGCATGACCTTCGCGGCTTGAGCCTGCACTGCGGCCACCACATCGGGCTGGCTATGGCCAACCATGGTGGTCAGCACGCCGCCGAACCAGTCCATGTATTTGTTGCCCTCGAGGTCGAAGACAAAGCTGCCTTCACCTCGGTCAATCGAGATTGGATCCTCGTAGAGAGGCGTGGTGTAGGCGGGTAGAACTGCTGCGTACCGTTTGGCCAGGTCGGCGTTGGCACCCATCAGTTCGCTGCGATCGTCGTGTACATGTCGGGGCGACGGTCTCGATAGAAGGCCCACTGATTGCGGGTTTCTTCGATCGCATCCAGGTCCAAGTCACGCACGATGAGCTCCTCGTTTTCGTTTGACGCCCGTTCGTCGACATATTGGCCACGAGGATTAACGAAGTACGACGTGCCGTAGAAGTCGTTGTCACCGAGTGGTTCGATGCCGACTCGGTTGATCGCTCCGATGTAGTACATGTTGGCGCACGCTGCAGCGGGTTGTTCGATGTCCCAGAGGTACGACGACAAACCCCGACTTGTGGCCGATGGGTTGAACACAATCTGGGCGCCGGCCAAGCCAAGTTCACGCCAGCCTTCAGGGAAGTGGCGGTCGTAACAGATGTACACGCCGACCTTGCCAACTGCGGTGTCAAAAACAGGAAAACCCAGGTTGCCCGGGCGGAAGTAGAATTTCTCCCAAAAACCTTTTACCTGGGGGATGTGCGTCTTGCGGTACTTACCCAGGTAGCTGCCGTCGGCATCGATCACCGCCGCGGTGTTGTACAAGATGCCGGGCTGTTCCTGTTCGTACATGGGGAGCACCAGCACCATGCCGAGCTCCGCAGCCAGTGCCTGGAAACGTTTCACGGTTGGGCCATCAGGAATGGACTCGGCGTAGTCGTAGAACGCTGCGTCTTGCACCTGGCAGAAATACGGGCCGTAGAAGAGCTCTTGGAAACACATGACTTGTGTGCCTTGGGCTGCTGCTTCGCGCATGTACTGCTCGTGCAAGTCGATCATCGACTCCTTGTCACCCGTCCATGCAGTTTGCACGAGTGCGGCTTTGACCGTGGTCATTGTGTCCCCCGACTTTCGTCATCTGTAGCCTTCGCTCCGGACCATAGACACGGGTTCTGTGCCATACAAGCGTCGTTTTGTTGTATACAAAACTATTCATGGCGCGTTTACAAAGATCCGATGGCGAGCAGTGACACCCAACCCAGTGTTGGCGATGATCCGCGAACAGGTCGCCGACACCAGCGCCCAAGGGATTGCACGAACCATCAGCGGTTTGATCTCTGCCAACATGATCAAACCCGGCGATCAGCTACCGACAGTCCGTTCGGTCGCTGGCACCCTGGGCGTGAGTTCGAGCACGATCTCGGCCGCATGGCGGTTAATGCAGAATCACGGCGTGATCTCGACCGATCGTCGCAGGGGCACCACCGTACGAACATCGCGCGGTTCGATCGAGGGCCGCTATTGGCAAGTGCCAGTTCCCCAGGGCACACTCGATATCGACCTGAGTACGGGTACTCCTGACCCGGAGCTGCTGCCCGACATAGGCATTATCTTGCACCGCCTCCACGCCAAGGTCGCCGTAGGCAGTTATCTCGATGCGCCGGTGCTTCCCGAACTCGAAGCCGAACTGCGACGGCGGTGGCCGTTCAGCCCTGAACATCTCACCGTCGTCGATGGCGCGCAAGATGCTCTTGACCGGCTCATCGGTGCACTGGTCCAGATCGGCGACGCGGTCGTGGTCGAACAACCAACCTTTCCCCCGCTACTCGACATGCTCGAACTCGCAGGTGCCGAAGTTATCGGCGTGCCACTCGATCACGAAGGCATGCAGGTCAATTCACTTCGGACCGCGGTGCAGGCAAATCCTCGAGCCGTCATCCTGCAACCCCGAGCCCATAACCCCAGCGGCATCACCATGTCCGCGACCCGAGCCCAGGCCATCGCTGCGCTGTTAGGACCAGAAACCTGGGTCATCGAAGACGACCACTCTGGCGACGCTGCCGGTGTTGCTCTCACATCTGTCTCCGCACTACGGCCGGGCCGCAGCCTGCTGATCCATTCCTACTCCAAATCTCACGGGCCAGACCTGCGCATAGCCGCCATCGGCGGGGCGGCAGCTCCCATTCGCCAACTTGAGCGACGACGTTCGCTCGGGCCATCGTGGACCAGTCGACTAACCCAGCAGATTCTGCTTGAGATGTTGACTGACCCCGAGATCGAAGCCCAGGTGGCACTCGCAGCATCAACGTATAAACAGCGGCGAACCCTCTTTGTCAACGCGCTCGGATCACATGGTGTGGTGATCCCGGTCGGCGCCGGGCTGAATATGGCACTTCCGGTGCGCGACGAACAGAGCGCGGTGATCTATCTGGCCGCTCACGGCATCGGTGCAGCACCTGGTCGGCCGTTCCTTGTCGATGCGATCAACTATGACTTCATTCGGCTCAGCATCGGTTCCTACACCGGAGATCCCGTGACTCTGGCAGCCACCGTTGCCGCAGCCACACGCGCCGGCGGCGACAGCCGTATAGGTTCAGGCCAGTGAGTGACCAAATGGTGCCGATCTTTCGGGTCAAAGATGCCGCCAAGGCGATTGCGTTCTATCAGCGGGTCGGATTTGTCCTCGAGGGCACCCATCAATTCGCTGCCGACCTGCCTGTCTACGCGTTCCTGCTGCGAGGCAACGTGCAGCTTCACCTGTCCGAGCACACGGGCGATGCACCAAAAAGATCGCTGGCCTACTTTTGGGTTCAGGACATCGACGCAATCGCCGACGCCGTTGGCCAGACCGTCGAGCAAGCACCATGGGCCCGCGAACTGGAAATCGTTGACCCCGACGGCAACCGGATCCGCTGCGGCCAACCAAACTCTGGCACCAGCTAGCGCTCGACCACCTTGCGTCTCATTCCGCACGCACTCCGCACCAAAAACGGACGCCCCCGTCACCTGGGGTCAGACCCCTCGTCACCTGGGGTCTG
>DNHM01000100.1 GCA_003485885.1 Acidimicrobiaceae bacterium | reverse complement strand
GCGCGCCGACGACCTTGAAGTCGAACTCGTCGTTGACTCCTCGGACCGCTTCGACGAACTGCTGCTCAGTCACACGGCCGATGTCGTGATCGGCCCGCTCCCCCAAAAGACCACGACCGACGGACTAACGGCGACCGAGTTTTTACGGTACGGGGTTGTTGGTGTGTGCACACCCGAGGTTGCGGCCGGCGACCTGGCTCGTGCCCAATGGCATCTTGGGCCGTCCGCCGTTGAGCCAGCAGGAGTGTCGAAGACGATCGTCGAACGGATGCGAGTCGACGAGAACAACCAACGCATCTACACCAGCCATGCAGCGGCGCTCGCCCAAGCTCGCGACGGCAATGGCTTGGCGCTGGTACCGAAGTTCGTGGCCGACCGCTCAACCGCTAATGGCGAACTCGTACTTGTCGACGACCGGCGCTGCGCAGCGACCGGCACGTGGACGGCTCGCAGCTGGCGCGGCGACAGAGCATCGAGCGCGGCTCGAGAACTCATGCGTTTCGTGACCACACCACGAGCCATCCAGGCCATGCTCGCTGGCTCCGGTTCACGCATCGGCCGCTTCAAACCCCGGGTCCACATCACACTCTGGAGCTGAAGGTCGCCAGCATCTGGTTTTGTTACGTCCCGGAGTGACCACTTGGCTAGCTGGAACGACGACCGGACTCGACATCATTGAGATCCAGATGGTTGCGCATGTACTGACCGGTTGCGTCGGTCGTTGGTTGGAAGTCCCAGGCCGAGTACCGACCCTTGCGGAGCGCATGGTCGACAACCCGTCGATCAGCTTGGCTATCGAGCACGTCGACCAGTATCTGCGACATGTTCCACCGGTCTTTTGCTTCGGATCGGAAACTCGCGACATCGGCCAGGTACTCGACCGAGTCAACGACATTGTTCAGCTCATGCGGATCAACGCTCAGGTCATACAGCTGGTCACCGTCGGGCTGGCTGTAGATGTATTTGAGTTTGCCTCTGCGGAGCATGAAGATCGGGGCCACCGCGCCCTCGCCTAGATACTCCCCCTCCACTGTCCGCAACGTGTCTTCGAAGCCGCCAAGCTGCGGGAGCAGACTGTGACCGTCCATTGCGCTCGGCGCCTCGATACCAGCCATGTCGAGCAACGTCGGCGCAATGTCGAGCAGGCTCGACAGGGTGGCCACCCGAGATGCACGGAAACGGGTCGGCGAGTGCACGATGAGTGGGATTCGAGCGCTGTGTTCGAAGAAGTTCATCTTGTACCAGAGGCCCCTCTCACCCAGCATGTCGCCGTGATCTGCGGTAAACACGATGATCGTGTCGTCGGCCAGTCCGTGGTAGTTGAGCGTGTCCACGATCTGCCCGACCCAGTGATCGACGTAGGAGCAGTTGGCGAGATAGGCGCGGCGCGCGGCCAGGATCTGTTCGTCGGTGACGTGGGTTGTGTCGGCGCAGATGACCTTGCGTAACCGGACGCTATGCGGGTCGAGCTCATCATCAGCGATCGGGCCGACAGTTGGCATCGGGATATCGACATCGTCGTACAGATCCCAGAACTCTTGGCGAGCGACATAGGGGTCGTGCGGATGTGTGAACGACGCGGTAACCATGAACGGGCGTTCATCCTGGGTTCGTGCCAGGTCGCGCAACTTGCGGATCGTACGGAAGCCGACCTCGTCGTCATAGTCGAGCTGGTTGGTGGCGTCGGCAACTCCGGCGTGGGTCACGCTGTCCAGGTTGTGGAACCACCAGTCGAAGCGGCCGTCAGGGTCGAGCCAGTTCGGGGTCCACCCAAAGTCAGCCGGATAGATATCGGTCGTCAGCCGTTCTTCGTAGCCGTGCAGCTGGTCGGGACCAACGAAATGCATCTTGCCAACGAGTGACGTTTGATAACCAGCCGAGCGCAGATAGTGCGCAAACGTCGGCACCGTCGAGGCGAACTCCGACGCATTGTCATAGGCACCGATTTTGTGATTCTGCTGGCCAGCCATCATCGCGAACCGAGCGGGCGCGCACAGTGGCGAATTGCTGTACGTCGACTCGAAGACCACACCGTCGGCTGCCAGCCGGTCGATCGCCGGGGCAATCGCTGGCCCACCCCACGGTGCCATGAACGGCGCTGCCATCTGATCCGCCATGATCAGCACGATGTTCGGTTGCGTCGTCATCGCCACACTATGCCCAGATTATTGCCCCTCGGGCACGCCTTCCCCGCCAGGAAACGGGGTTCGCGAAACCTCCGCTGACGGCCTGAAGCATGCATGCATAATGCATGCATGCCCAACGTTCAGATCCGAGAAGTGCCCGACGACGTTCACAACGAGCTGGTTCGACGAGCCGAACGCGCTGGCCAGTCGCTGCAGCAGTATCTGTCAGCACAGTTGGCCTCGATCGCTGCCACCCCGACGCTCGACGACGTACTCGAGCGAATTGAGAACCGATCGAAGGGTCAGCTGTCGAAGGCTGACGCCGTCTCTGCTCTTGAGGACGAACGTGCTCGTCGTTGACGCTTCTGTTATCGCCCCGGCCATCGCCGACGGCGGCCCCGATGGGGACGCGTGTCGGATGCGAATCAAAGGTCAATCGCTTGCTGCGCCCGATTTGCTCCGGCTGGAAACAATGTCGGTGCTTCCCGGCACCTAGCTAAAGGCTCCTTTACGTCAAATCAGGCGGACAACGCCGTGCAGGACTTGCTGCACGTTCCACTCGTTGTCTACCCCACGGCACCGCTACTGCGCCGCGAATGGGAGCTACGCGACAACGTGACCGCCTATGACTCGTGTTACGTCGTTCTCGCCGAAGCCTTAGGCTGCCCACTGGTCACCGCCGACCAACGCCTCGCCAATGCGCCAGATACGCGCTGTCAGTTCGATGTCGTCTAGCTACAAACTTGCCACCCACGGTCGCTGCTGACAACAACACCGAGTGATCGGGCCGCTCGTAACGCCGGAGACGCAGCGCACGTGTTCGGATTGAGCTCGCGAGTATCAGCGGGCTCGAGGTATCGAGCACATGGTCGATAGCTCTCAACCAACCGGCCGACCGACCCTGTCGGAAACTAGTTAATGGAAGCCGGGATGTCTGGAATCACACCGTTGGAGAGTGCACCCCACTACGCGAAGCGGCCGGCGTCGGGTGCCCGGTAGACGTCGACTTCTTCGGCCGGAAGTTGGACCTGGCCAAGGATCATGTCGGCACATCGCTCGGCGATCATCATGACTGGTGCATAGATGTTGCCGTTGGTGACATTTGGCATGACGGATGCGTCGCAGACTCGCAGACCTTCGACGCCGTGCACTCGCAATGTCGCTGGGTCAACAACGGCCATGTCATCGGTTCCCATACGGGCGGTGCACGATGGGTGCAAGGCCGTCTCGGAATCAGACGCCACCCATTTGAGAATCTCTTCGTCGGTCTCGACCGATGGCCCTGGTGACACTTCGCCGCCGTTGTACTTCTCGAACGCCGGTTGCGTCAGCACCCGGCGAGCAGTGCGCACTGCTTCGATCCACTCTTTGCGATCATTGCCCGTCGACAGATAGTTGAACTGCACTGCGGGGTGTTCACGCGGATTCGTGGTTTTGATCTTGACCGTGCCACGGACATCGCTATACATCGGGCCAACGTGCACCTGGTAGCCGTGGCCCTCGGTGGCCTCTGACCCGTCGTACCGGATCGCAATCGGCAGGAAGTGGAACATCAGGTTGGGGTACTCAACCTGGTCGTTGCTGCGTAGGAACGCGCCAGCTTCGAAGTGGTTGGTCGCCGCTGGTCCCCGCCGGAAGAGCCATTGCAAGCCAATAAAAGGCATACGCCATGTGGCGTTGTACGGCTGCATGGAAACCGGTTCCTTGCACGCGTACTGGATATAGACCTCGAGATGATCCTGCAAGTTTTCGCCGACACCCGGGAGCGCCGAAACAACGTCGATACCGAGTGACTTCAGGTGGTCCGGGTCGCCGATTCCTGACAGCTGCAATAACTGCGGCGAGTTGAACGCGCCACCACAGCTGATGATCTCGGTGCCGCGAACTGTGTGGGTGCGGCGACCTCGGCGGTACTCGACCCCCACGGCTCGATTGCCTTCGAACACAATCTTGTTGGCTTGGGCCAACGTGAGCAGGGTGAGGTTTGCTCGGTCAAGCACCGGGTGCAGGTACGCACGGGCGGCGCTCAGGCGACGGCCTCGGACCACGTTCTTGTCGAAGACCGCGAAACCTTCCTGCTGGTAGCCGTTCACGTCGCTCGTGCTGTGGAAACCGGCTTGAGGGCCAGCTTCGAGCCACGCGTTGAACAGTGGATTCCCGGCCGGTCCGGTCTCGAGCTTGAGCGGGCCGTCCTCGCCTCGCCATTCGTCGCCGCCAACCAGGCGATTTTCCATTCGTTTGAAGTACGGCAAGCAGTTCTCGTACGCCCAGTGCTCCATACCCGGCTCGGCGGCCCACTTGTCATAATCCATGGGATTACCCCGCTGGAAGATCATGCCGTTGATGCTGCTGCTGCCGCCAAGGACCTTGCCACGAGCGTGATACACCTTGCGGCCGTTCATGAACGGCTCGGGTTCGCTCTCGTACTTCCAGTCGTAGAACCGGCTGCCGATCGGGTAGGTCAGCGCCGCTGGCATGTGGATGAAGACATCCCACTTCCAGTCCTTGCGCCCCGCTTCGATCACCAGCACTTCGTTGGCAGGGTCGGCGCTCAGTCGGTTTGCCAACGCACACCCAGCGGACCCACCGCCGATGATGATGTAGTCATAGGTCTTGTCGGTAACTACGTGACGCATTTTCTTCAACGAACCTGCCACCTGGGCTCCCCATTACTGGATTCAGAAACCGTCTGACCAGCACCGTAAGTGGCAGCATAGGCTCTCGCAACCTGCGACTCCGGCTACTCGCCTACCACCGAGTCAATAAATGACTCCGCCACCAAGAAGCGAGCAGCACTCGATTCGAGCGCTTGCAGCTGTTCAACCGCAAAGACCAGCCCTTCGGACATCGCCTGGTATTCGCGAGCGGCTGCATCTCGCCTGACTTGATCAGGTACCTGGTGACGTACAAAATCGATCCCTACCGAAATCTCGTTGCCCGGCACCGTGGCCCCCACCTGTGGCACAAAACCACGACTCGCCGCCTGCTCTAGCGACGCGCTCAACGCTGCGAGAGCAACGGGCTCATCAAAGGCGACCGTGACCTGACCAGTCGCCTCAACTGATTCGAGTCGATCGGCAGCGGTGGCGAACGACCGCACTGATTCATCACCCTGAGTGAGTACATCAAGAAACGCCGATACGGAATTCCCTCGATGAATCTCACCATGCGTCACGTTCTCAGCACACCGTTGTGCGACACCGGCTGAGAGGCCCACGACGCGGCACGACCGATATATCAAGTCTGTTATTTCGCGTGGGGCTACTCGCATCACCTAGTCGGCGGTTCCACGAAACACCGTTTCAAACAGTCGAAGCCAATTGCCACCCATCACGCCATCGCGTTCAACCTCAGAGAAACCGATTTCGTCGAGCCCATGAGCCAGGTTGGCAAAATCTTGCGGACCGGAAAACCAGGCAGGCCAAGGCGGAAACACTGGGATCTCCGACGGCTCGGGACGGTCCCAGCGCCCACTGCGCATCCACCCGAGTGCATCTGACTGCCACCCCACAACTGCGTCGGAGCCAATAGCGACGTGCTCAGCTCCAACCCGGTCGGCGAGAGCCGCAAGCATCGAGCAGTACTCGTTCAGCGTCACGTCGGCACCGCCCATGAACAAGGGATATAACGTGCACCCAATCACACCACCGCGACCGGCAACGGCATCGATGACCGCATCCGGTTTGTTCCGCGGCGAATCACAGAAAGATCGCTGGTTGCCGTGCGTGACCGCGATTGGCAGGGCCGAGGCATGAACAGCATCAAGCCCGGTTACGTCGCCCACATGAGAAATATCTATGAGCACGCCGGCGTCGTTGAGCGCTTCGACCATACGATGCCCAACTCGGGTCAAACCGGCGTCCCTCGGTTCCCAGCAACTTGAACCCAAGTGGTTGGCGATGTTGTACGTCAACTGCACAACCCGGACTCCGACATCAGCAAACATCTGCGCCATCTCGGGGTCGTCGCCGAGCATCGTGGAGTTCTGAAATCCCAGAACGATGCCCAGCACGTCGTCGGCAACGGCCTGTCGGATTTCGTCGACGCTGCCAACGATGCGGACTATGTCGCTGTTCTGGCGACACAGGTTCCGAAAGGCACCAATCCGGGTCATCGCCCCGCCGAGGTCCTCCCACACACCCACAGTTGCATGCACGATGTTCACGCCACCTGAGCGCACGGTGCGGATCACCTCACGAGACCAATCATTGATCTGTAGGCCGTCGATGATCATGGTTGGCTCCCAGGCCGAGCGGGCATCGCCCATTGGTCAATCATTGCTGCATCGTTGCCAAGATCCGCAAGACGCGGTGCTCCCTGAAACAACGTGACACGAAGCCAATCGGTCGACTTCGGCTTGAAGTTGTCCATGCCGTACATCGCTAACTGGAAGCGTTGCAGCTGCAATGGCAAGAAGTTGGCGCTGCAAACATTATCTCGCGGCTCGCCGTAGACGTCGCCACTCGTGACGACACGCTCAACGGCCATTCGCAGTTCTGGCTGGTCCCGCAGCAGTGTTGTGACTGACAGATCTTTGTCAGCCAGTTCAAGCGCCCGACTCAGTTCCGCGACACGGAGCGCAACATCGATCGCAACATCGCGCCCATCGGAACGGAATCTGGCCCGAGGCGCTCGCCGAGGTTCCTCGGTGTTGTCGCTGATCAGCCACAAATAGTGGTCGGCATCGGTCGCTGCCAGGTCGAGTTGATCAAGCCAGGAAAACCGCTGCGCCAGCAGGTCAACAAGGCTGCCGACCGTTAGCCCTGGGTCGACGGAGCAGCCCTCGTCGACGTAGAACATCTCATCGATGACCTCGTCGTCCCCTTCGTGGATTTCAATCAACAAAGCAACGACAAGTTCGGTGAGTTCAGCAGACTGATCACTCGCCCATCGATAGAGCTCGTCCCACGCCCGAGGATGTGATCGAAGCTCATCAAACTTCGCGTGAATCTGGTCGATGAAACCGACAAGCTCTCGCGGATTGAGGAACGGAGCGCACTCGTCGGTCGTGCCGGTTGAGAACGCGTCTCGAGCCCGGTCGATCCAGTCACAAAGCGCCCGGCACCGAGCCTCGGTCACGGTCATTTCTCGAACCTGGGCTAGAGCAATCTCACGTACTGCGGCCCACGCGTGAATTACGTGCGGATGTTTCATGGCATAAGGCACGAGTCCTAGCCCGGTTGCATTTCCCAACCCAAAGAACCGTTTCCACTGGTCATCAAATGCAACTGCTCGAGTTCCACCTTGCCTTGCCGCACAGTGTTCGATGACGTCATAGCTGAGCTCTCGATACAACCACGCAGCCAACATTTGTGCCCGATAAGGAACGCGGAGCGGGTGCGATGGGGCATATCCAGCGAACGAGCGCATGCCGTATTTACCATTCCCATAGAACGCAGTACTTCGCATCATGTAGCCGGCGTCGCCGACCAACTCGGCATCTGGTTGCCCTCCGCCGGCAAGACAGTCAACGATGTACTGGAAGAAGCGCAGGCTGCGATTACCCCGCGTCAGCACCAAGACTCGGGCATCGACGCGACCGTCTTCCTGTTTGGGCACCTCGGCCCGCAGCATCGCCATGAGCTCATTGGTCAGGTCACCTTCGACAAGCGCTCCGGTGATCTCCCAGTTGTTGGCCACAACTCGATCAGTGTGTTCCGATTCATCAAGCGTCGTGGTGAACGCCACGAAGTGAAATACTCGGTCGGCGATACGGATCTCGTAGGCAGCTTCACCACAGCCCTCGGCATCGATCTCAAAGAGCACGCGCTGCGCTTGCCAGCCATCGACGACTGCACGTCGTAGCAACATCCGACTGAAGCTGTACCGAGTCAAACGAGCGGCGCCAAGCGTGAGCGGTGCCATGACAACTTCGGAGTCGCGCAGACGATCTCGATACTCGCTAACCATCGATGCAAGTCGCTCGCCCGTATGTGTAACCACGACCACCAAGTATACGCATATCGTTGGCAGCAGAATCTCTGTTCGGGACGAGAACGCTTTCGTCAGCACGTTACGGCAAATGTTCGATCCTTCGAATGCATGGGCAATCAAGGCAACTAACACCCGACGAGCAATTCTCGACGCGGCGGTAATGGCGACTTTGGCGCCAACACGCGCACGATCGAATCGACGAGACGACAGCACTTCTTGCAAGGTTTGTCGACGATGACCTATGGCTTAGAAGCTTGTCCGGCCTCGCTCCCCTTTCGACGAGGTGAGGGCCATGCTGTTCGAGCAACTCTTCGAGCACGATCACGCGCTTTCAACCGCACAACCAGCGACGCAGCAGCAATCAAACGCAGCGGCGATCCGTCGCCACCGCTACGCGATGCATGACGCGGCGATGGGGCAGATAGTCGACGACGGCATAGTGCTGGGTGCCTCGGTTATCCCAGATGGCAATGGTGTTCGGCATCCACCGCAACCGGACATGGTGCTCTGGTCGATTGGTGATGTCGAAGAGCATGGTCAGAAGTCGAGCACCCTCGGGCGCCGACATGCCAATGATCCATCGGGTAAACGATTCGCTGACGTTCAGATACGGACGTCCACTTACTGGATGATGCATGACGACCGGGTGTACTGCTATGCCGGCCTGACCCATCGCCTCGACAACGCCCGCGTTGCCTCCAGCTGCATACGCTCCGTTGCGAAAAGCTCCCATGTCATGCACGACCTCGAGCTCGGCCAACTCGCTCTACAACCCATCGCTTAGCGACTCGTACACCGAGTGCATACTCGCCCACAGCGTGTCGCCACCAACGGGCGGCAGTTCAACCGCCCGCAAGATCGATGCGAACGGTGGACGTTCGCGATAGGTCATGTCGCTATGCCATTCAGCGGCGTCGGGCGTGTCATCGCCTTGCCAACTGAGCACGACGACATCGTCGGCGTCAGGGTGCGTGGGGTAGCTGTGGTGGCGAGCGCCAAGTGTTCCCAGCGACTCACCTAGCCGCACCAGATCAACCGGGTGAAGGTCTGCATCGCGGATGAACACCACCTGATGCTCGATGAGCATCTCGTACAGCGACTCGATCAGCGCCGGGTCGCGCAAACTCTCCGCACGCATACCCACCAGATCTGCACCAAGCGCTGGCGATAACCGTTCGGCGTGCAACGTGTCGAGATAGTAGACACATTCATGGTCCTTGTCTGGCGACGGCCTGCGCTCCTTTCGCACGCTGAATCACTTCGCGGATAGGGTGGCCAGATGGGTGCAACGGTGTCGAACGAGCTTCGCGTGCTGTCTCAACAACAGATCACGCGCTACCACGAACAGGGTTACCTTCTTATTGAAGGTGCGGTTAGCGAAGAGTGGCTGGCCCGGCTCCAGAGCGCGAGCGATGAGTTCATCGAAGAAAGTCGGTCGCTGAGCACCAGCAACAAGAAGCTCGACCTCGAGCCGGACCACAGTGCAGAAACCCCGCGCCTTCGGCGGCTGACCAATCCGGTTGATCATCACCCGGCCTTTGCCGAGTTCACGCTCGCTGGACCAGCGGCCGACATCGCGTTGGACTTGCTTGGCTCGCCAGCCCGCTACCACCATTCAAAACTGAACTACAAGTGGTCAGATGGTGGCGAAGTTGTCGACTGGCACCAGGACATCCAGTATTGGCCCCATTCCGACTTCACGCCGCTCACCATTGGGGTGTACCTCAATGACGTTGACGACGAGATGGGCCCCATGGGCATAGTGCCCGGTAGCCACACCGGTGAACTATTCAACTTGTATGCCAACGACAACGAGACGTGGACCGGCTCGATCCGAGCCGACGATCTGCCCAGAATCGATCTTGCTTCCGCCAACTATCTAAAGGGTCCCGCAGGCTCGATAACCGTGCACAACTGCGGCTGCGTCCATGGTTCGATGCCCAACAACTCTGGTCGCGTGCGCCCGTTGTTACTGCAGACGTATTCGGCCTTCGACAGCTTTCCGCTACTCGGCGTGGGTGCGAACGGTGCCACCGGCCGCACCTCAGGCATGCTCATTGGGCAGGGCGAGCCCGCTCGTTCGCTCACCGTGCACGGTCGAACAATGCCAGCCGCACCTGATTGGTCCCGTGGTGGCTACACCACCATTTTTGACGTGCAACAAGACCGTAAGTAACGGCTCTGGGATAACGAACAGAACGTCGGGTGCACTCGCGAGCTTCGTGAATTATTGTCACACCACGGAGCAACCAAAGAGAGTACGTTTTCCCCTACTGACCTTCGGGAGGCGATTGTGCAATTGGTCTCAGCTCCACAGTGACAATGGCCACGTGGCGACGCCGACGTCGATGCCTTCCACCTCGCTTATCACCTGCTCACAACAGCGATCAGCAACCCGGCCAATCAGATCGAATTTCGTATCTATGCCGGGACTATGCAGTTCCTGCGTGGCCTAAGCGTCTTGCATGCACGTCGCACATTTGACGGCAGTAGCGGTGAGCGCGATCTGCAAGACACCTACTTCGACTGTGACGATGTTGCCGCGCTAGCGGCAGGTATCTCTGGAGAGGCGCGATGAGCACCCATACCGTGACCTGGATATCCATGGCCGACGGCAGCCAAGCTGACTACGAGGTACTGACACCACTGTTCGAAGAACATGCGCGAAGTGCACTCGTCGACAACCTCGTCTCTATGCTTGCGATGTTGCGAGGGCCGCTTCTCGGCTACCAGATAGACCGATATGACCACTCGCTTCAGTCGGCAACACGGGCTCACCGCAACGGCGAACGAATCGATCTGGTCATTGGCGCGTTGTTGCACGACGTGGCCGACGCGTTCGCACCCGAGAACCACAGCGATGCCGCAGCGGCGTTACTCGCTCCTTACGTCGACGACGAAACCCACTGGGTCATCAAACACCACGGGATCTTCCAGGGTTATTACTACTTCCATCACCTCGGCGGCGACCGACACGCCCGAGATCGCTACGCAGACTCGCCATACTTCGATGCGTGCGTCCAGTTTTGTGCAGAGTATGACCAGAACTGCTTCGACCCGAACTACGACTCTATGACGCTCGACAACTTCCGTCCGATGCTCGACGAAGTGTTTGCCCGACCCTCACGGGTACCCGGCATTGCCCCGTTGGCATGACGCCTCTCACAAATCGCTTTGTGGGCCCCGACCGTGTTCTCTCGGATCACCCAAACGACTTCCTTACGCAGCTCCTAGACAGGTCAGTTGGCGTCAGGTTTGCAGGCACAGGACTTCTGAGACCGACTCGACAGCTTCACTCCAGTCCTCGGGTGGCTCGGCGGGCCGGATCACGAACTTCGAGAATCCAACGTCGAGAAATGCGTGGATTCGCTCGGCAAGCCCCGACGCGCCACAGCCGATGGTGTGGGTCGGGTCAAATCCAGGTCGCCGAGCTTCAATGCTGGCCAGCAACTTGTCGCTCATTGGGCCAGTAACCCACGACAGGTTCATGCCGAAGTGTTCGTCGTCGATCTCGCGTCCCGCGGCCTGTGCTTCAGAAGTGATGACTTCGCGCATCGCCGCTGCCTCGTCGGGTGAGCACAGGCCAGGCATCCACCCTTCGCCGATACGGCCACAACGCCTGAGGGATGCCGGAACCTGTCCACCCAGCCATACTTCGAGCGGATCTTGTTTTGGGTGAACAGCAAGTTCAACGTTCTTGTAGTTGTAGAAACGGCCCTCGAAGCACAGCGGTTCGCCCGCCCAGAGCGTGCGCATGATATGCAACGATTCCTCGAGCATTGCTGATCGTTCTGCTGCCACGACCGATTGTGCATCGAGTTCGTCGGGCTGGTTCAGCCCGAGCACGCCTAGCAGCAACAAACGCCCGTTCGACAAGACATCGAGTGTGGCCAACTCCTTTGCGAGTCGAACCGGATCACGTCCGGGAACGATCAGATGCGTGCCGACTTTCAACCGGTCGCAGCGCCCCGCAGCGATACTTAGTGCAGCAATTGGATCAAAGACCGACGTCGTAATCACGTCGGGAACCCAAATCGAGTCATACCCCAGATCATCAAGCGCATCGACGAGCCTGAGGTATCCGCACGAATCATCGGTCGCCCCAACTCCTGCTGCAACGCCGATCCGAACTTTCATAGTCGGAACCTAGCTCACCGATCGGAGGACAACCGGCGTCACCTGTTGACGATTCGGCCTTCGGGGATGCCTGCGGCGTTACGACGGCGTCGAGGGATCAAGTTTGCGGCAACCGAAGAGGCCCGCGCAGGGAAGTAGATGTGTAAGCGTTGCCGTTCTTGTGGGAGCGCGTCCTTGGACACGATCCGCACGAGAATGAACAGCGACACCGACGCGAAGATGGCAGTAATCGTCCAGAAGAACAACCGCGGGCCGAAGCCTGCCATAAGGCCGGCCGCCAGCAACGGGCCAGCGATGGCGCCAGTGCCGTTGACCCTGACCAACGTGCCGCTCGCTCCGAGGATTTCCTCGGCTTTCAACCAGTCGTTCGAGTAGGCAACCGTCAACGAGTAGAACGGAAACATCGCGCCACCCATCAAGAACATGGCTCCGATTGCCACCGGCGATCCGTCTTGGACTAGCAACGCCAACAGTGGCGCGAGCGTCGCAGCCACCGCTACACCGAACAACACGCCTCGGCGAGGAAGATGATCCGACAACCAGCCGATCGGCCACTGGAAAACCAATGCCCCGATCATCGGCGCTGCCAGAAACAACGAGATGCGACCGGCACTCATCCCTACCTGCGAGGCATACACCGCACCCATACCCAGAAGTGCACCAGCTCCGGCGCCACTGAAGAACGACGACACGAGCCCGGTCGGGACCCGTGAGATAAGAGCGCGCAATCCCATCGGCTCGGGCACCGCAACTGGTGGAGCACTCGACGCAGACAACGTCACCGGCACCAACGAGAACGACACCAGCACAGAAACGATGATGAAAAGCGTGAAGCCTGACGAATCGTTGACATTGAGCAACAGTTGACCGCCAGCGATGCCTCCCATGGTGACAATCATGTACACGGACAGCATTCGACCTCTGGTCCTATTCGTCGCCAAATCATTGAGCCACGACTCGACAATGACATACAGACCGGCCATGCAAGCGCCGAAGAGGAACCGAGTGATCATCCATGTTCCGGGTGTGACCGACAGTGCCTGCAAAAGAACGACACTCGACGCAGTCGATGCCAGCGCAGCGAAGACCCGGATGTGCCCCACGCTCTTGAGAGCTCGCTCGGCATACGTCGTGCCGAGCAAGAACCCTGCAGAATAAGCAGCAATACTG
>DNHM01000017.1:307-5951 GCA_003485885.1 Acidimicrobiaceae bacterium | reverse complement strand
GGAAACTGGCACAAATGGCGGATTGCAGCCCAAGAGTCGCTTGAACCCTACGTTTTTGACGCCTACGCAACACCCTGACCCGACTGGTTAGCAGAACGCTGCAACGCCACTATCCCCAGAATTGGGTGGTCTCGGCCTAAAGGCCGAGCTCCAGCTGCCGATCGGGGGTGGTAATGCACCGTCTGAATCCGAGCCGTAGCTCGTTGGCACTTATAATTGTTGCCGGTCTGGGAGCGCTTCTTGCTCTCGTCCCGCTGTTCGGCGTACCGTCGGCTGCCGCGCAGGACAATAGTTCTGACGAAGTATTAATTTTAGTTCTCGATCTGTCCGGATCGATGAATGAACAATTCGATGCTGAGCGAACGAAGCTCGATGTCGCCAAAGCCGCGTTTATCGAAGCATTTTCCGACGTGAGTCCTAACGCTCAGGTGGGGCTCCGCACCTACGGCGACCAGATCGAACCAACGACCCCAGCGAACCGCGGAGCAAGCTGCACCAGCGACACTCGGGTCGTTTCGCCGGTTGCACCGTTGCAACGAGACCAACTGATTGCACAGGTCCAAGGCTTCGCCGCCCTTGGCGATACACCGATGGGGCTCGCCCTTCAGCAGGCCAGCACCGATATCCCTGCAGGGTCTACGGGCACGATTGTGTTGTTTTCCGACGGCCGCGACGAATGTTTCGACGCCGACCTCGACGGCGACGCAGCGACCGGACCTTCGTTCGGAAAAGATCCGTGTGAGACAGCAAAGGCGATCACAAGCGGCGACGGGGCAGTCGATCGGGTCATCACGGTGGGTTTCCGGGCTGACACCGCAGCGGAAATAGAGCTGCGTTGTATCGCTGATTCCACAGGTGGCACGTACACCGCCATCGAGACGCCTGAAGATGCTCGTAGCGTCCTTCCGGAACTCCTCGTGCAACTTAGTGCACCGCGCGAAGCCCAGCGGCTCGTCGGAAGAGCGATTCAAGGCACAACCTCTCCCGATAGTGCTCCTGACCTCGTTCGTCTCGATGACATTGGCACCGTCAAGGTGCTGTACACCGACACCATCGATATGAACAGCGTGCGGATGTACCGCATGCCCAGTTATGGGCCCGAGGGCGGCACTTTCACCGCGACAGTGTTTGGGCTTCCGCCAGAAGTTGGGATTGCGCTGGACATGCATATCTATGTACCAAGCCTGGACCAACGATTCTTCCAGGGAGAACACGGCGACTTCGATGCTGGGTTGCCTGAGCGTCCAACTGCCTCGATTCGGTGCACTGACTGTCGCATCACAGACGGCCCCCACGAGGCCTACTTCGTGGTCACACTCGACTCTGAAGGCCCCACGACTGAGGGCACCTATGAGCTCGAACTCCTGACTGAGGGACCAGGATTTGGCGGTAGAACAACGAGTTGCGCAGCCCCTCAGGCCTGCTTCTATCCCCAGGAAATCATCGAACGCACCGCTGAGCTTGACGCTGTTCTCGCGGAACTCACCGGTGACGTAGGTGAACTTGCTCCTCCCGACCTCATTGCAGAACGTGACCGCCTTCAGGCCGAGGGCGAAGCCGCACAAGAAGCAATCGACGTAGCGAACAAGCGAGCTCAAGAACTGGAGGAGCTCATTCCGCTTGCTCCGGCAAAGACTAACAACTTCCGTTTGCCCATGATGTTGGTACTCGCCGGCGCCGTTCTGGCCCTCGCCCCGCTCCGACGGCTGAAGCGGGACGCCAAAGACACCGCTGAACCGACCAACGTTGACCTCACCGAAGCCGGCCTCACCGACGGTAGAGCAGACGACGCATCCAAGCACTCCGGCTGCGAAGGGAAGGAAAGAGACGCTGACGATGCAACCGATTCGGTGGAACCTGTCGCCATGCAAAGCAGCTCAAGCGAACGTACGGGACCCTCGCTCGAGCATCTCACCCCTGCACCTGCGGCCATCCCCACCCTGATCGACGCCGGCAACAATTCGAACGACGAGCTTGAGGCAGCGACCGCGGGGTTAGCCGAACAACGTCCCGAACGGCCGACTGCCTCGGACCAACCAACCAAGACGAAACCATCACTTGCCGGAGCTCTGACGAACGTCGACATGCTCGACGAAACACCAGCAACACCTGAAATGCAAGCCACCGCTGGACCAACAGCCGCCCCCACATCACCTGCTCCTGGAACAGCAGCCCCAGCCGTCGCTACCCAAGCGATCGGCAACAGGTTCACCCCAGAACAGCATGCAGCGGCCCAAGCAACTGCCCAGCAGATTGCCGCTGCACGAGCGGCCGAAGAGGCAGCTGCGCAGGCACCAGATGTGCAGCCGGCCGCACAGGCTGCAGCCGCTCCGGAGCGGGTCCCCGCATCACAATCCGCCACCGAACCAGAGAGCATGTCTGGCCCAGCACCTGTAGAGCTACCCGCAGCCCCAACTGCAACTGATCCAACGGTACAAGCACGTGCCCAGGCGGACGACGACGCAGCTGTCCCCCCTGCGCCATCAGCAACCGAGCCACCACCAATTGCGTCAGTTCCGCCTGGTTGGTACAAAGACCCCGCATTCAGCGATCAGTTTCGGTGGTGGGACGGCACAAGTTGGACCGAGCAGGTAGCAACGAACCAGGAGCCGTCACCTTCATGACTCTGCGCCCTCGCACCACAAGGCTCGCCGCTCTTGGTGTGCTCATAGCCCTCATCGCCATCGTCACCGCTGTTGGTCTGTGGAGCCCTATCGCCGGCGCTCAAGCAGTCGTCGTAGGTAGCGCCGACTTCCGCAATGCCCCCGAGCTTCCGCCGGGACAGTACGTGGACCGTATTGTCACTGGTGATACGGCGTGGTATTCGATCATCTACACAAACAACACGCCGTACAACTTTGCTGTCGCCTTTCAGGACTCGCCTCCCGATCGAGGTGTCGATCTCAGTGTCAGCCTGGTCGCTCCAACGTTAACCACGGTCGATGGGCCCGCCGCTGTTGTGTCGGGCAGCGGTGTCACCTATCCCGCTGGCCACACGAACGCATGGTTCCTTAAGGTGTCGCTTGCGACGAATGGCCAGATTGGCGTCGAGTACCCGATCGTGCTGACGATCGACGGGGTCCAGGCGCTAGGGACCGACGACTGCAGCGACATCGATGCATGCACGCTCGATGACGGTTACGCCGTTGTCGGTGTTGCGCTGGCCAAGGCAACCGCAGAGCTTGAACAAGCCCGATCGCAGGAAACGCTGGTTGCCGTTCAGAACCAAATTGAAAACAGTCGCGGCTTTGTCGAGAGCGCCAGCGCATTGGAACCAACCGCACAGTCGAGGCTGGCCCGAGCCGAAAGGCAGATGGCACAGTTATGCGCCCCTGACCCGATGTGCGTCGAGTTTCCGAATCCAGGATCGCGAACACCACTCATTGGGTGGATCTTCGGGTTGGCCGCACTCGGTTTTGGTGCGTTCCGAGCGTTCAAGAAGCTGACGACAGACCCGGCACCCGCGGCGGCCCCAGCGCCGCCGCGCCGGCTTTCTTCGCGAGAGCAAGCTCAGGCAGAGAAGAAGGCAAGGTCGAAGCAAAAGCGGTGACGACAATCCTGCTTCGCTACACCCAGCTTCAAGCCCAGCGCATCGTAAAGGCCGTGGTTTGAGCATCGGCCACCGACTGTGCGTCGGCCGGGGCCGGTAGAAAAATCCCTACCTGTAGCCGACCAGTTGGCTGGTCACCTACGCCCAATTTTGAACCTCTGCCTTCGGCCAGCTAGACCGCCAACGTGGTTGCATCTCTAAGTTCTCGGCGGTCTCTTGCAATCACGGCTCTCATCTGCATGACCCCAGTGATTTCGCACTCCATTGGCAGGTCGCTCTATGGCTTGCTTCTGACCGGCATCCGCGACGAGTTCGGATTGACGAATGCACAAGCCGGTTACCCAAGCTCGGGCATCTTCGTCCTATATGTAGCGGGTGTCCATGGTGTGGTTTTCCTCTCTCCTCGCCTCGAGCCAATCACCATCATGCGGGTCGCCGTCGTGACCAGCGTTGTCGGGCTCATCATCACATCGACCGCACAAGGGCTGCTTTCGCTCACCATCGGGGTCGCTCTCGTCGGCGGTGCTGGCGCCGGGATCTGGATGACGGCACCGGTGCTAGCGACCGAGTACGTCAGTCCAGCTCGCCGCGGGCTGGTCATTGGCGCGCTCACCTCGACAATTGGCATCTCCAATATCGCATTTGGCATTGGCACGAGCACGTGGCGGCGTGCTGCAGACGACGAGCGACTATGGCGCCCGATCTGGTGGCTTGCGCTGGGGTTTGCTGCGTTGGTGTTGGTGGCCATGTTCACGATCGCCAAGTTTGCACCGACCGAGAGAATTGTGGCCCGTGGCGTCGATTTCAGCATCATCAAACAGATTCCCAGGTGGCGTCAGGTCACCATGGCTTATGCCATGTTTGGTGGTATGTCAGCAGGCTTTGCCACCTTCATCGTTGCCGCACTCGAGGAGCACGGCAACGTCGCAGAATCGAACAGCCCCATCGTATTCTCAGCGATGGGCATCGCTGGCATGGTTGCCGCGCCGTTTGCCGGTGCGATCTCGGATCGAATCGGGCGCCTGACCGTTCTTCGCACGACGCTGCTACTTCTTGTGGTCGCCAACCTGTGTGTCGTTGCTGGCGGCCAGGTCGCCACCATTGCCGGGGCGCTTCTCTACAGTTCCGGAGCGTCGTCGATTCCTGCCCTGATCGCCGCCCACGTACGCGATAGCCTCGACAGCCGGTCGTTCAGTCAGGCGCTCGCGATTATGACGATTCTCTTCTCCCTTATGGCGGCACTCATGCCAACGGTTGTGGGCGCCCTGGCCGATATCTCATTTCGCTGGTCGTACCTGGCCTTGGCAGCACTACCTGCCATTGCATTCGTATTCCTTCTCGGCATCGACAGATCCGGCGCTGACCCGGCGGTCGCTCCATTGAGCTGATACACACGGTTCATGAGTGTCGTGAAGATCAACGCCCTAGAGATTCCACCACAAGCTGGCGACGAAATCGTCAAGCGATTCACAGCTCGGATGACGAGCTTGGCCGATGTTGCAGGTTTCGAAGGTTTCGAACTGCTGCGACCGACAGGCGAGACCGAAACCCGTTGGTTCGTCTACACCCGTTGGAGCGACCAGGCCAGCTACGAAGCGTGGCGCGACGGCGACGGGGCTCGTGCCAGTCATGCGCAGTCATCAACCGAACAAGGCGACGAGGACGGGCCGGCGGAGAGCCCCCGCAAACCTGTGAGCATGGGAGCAACCCTGCTTGAGTTCGAGGTTGAGGTCAGCGCAGCCGCCTCGGGCATATAACCGACTGCATCTCGTCACTCCTCAGGCTCAGGCGTGGTCCTGAACCTCAGTGCGCGGGGGCCTCACACCTAAGATCCGACAAATCTGTCACGGTGACTAGCTCATGCAAAGGAAAGGCGACAACCAGTGGTTGCGGGCTGCCGGGTCATGGGCGTGACCTATGGCCAAGGAAGACTGCTGATGTCGACGAACGCTGGTATCGGGTCGACCCGGGCATGTACGGCGGCCACAGCTCCAGCGATGCGGTCACGTTTGGCTGTCAGGTGTGCTTGGTTGTCTGCGACGTGTTTGATCGTTGTTCTCATTTCCCGCCGCAAAGCCTGCAGGTAATAATCGG
>DNHM01000017.1:0-255 GCA_003485885.1 Acidimicrobiaceae bacterium | reverse complement strand
GAAGTGCTCAGGTAGCGTCGGAGCATGTTTCGACGCTCCCCGCTTCTCCGGTTGTTGCTTCCCTTCTTTCTTGCGCTGATATTCACCGCCACCTCCTGTTCAGACAACGCAGCGCCCGATCCATCAGTGCCAGAAGTGGCTGCAGATGCGGAACGTTCAGTTGTGCCGGAACCAGCTGCGGAACCCGAACCCACAGCCCTGCCAACGACTGCCCCACGAGCCACAGCAGAGCCCGAATCCGACGCTGACCAAGCA
>DNHM01000103.1 GCA_003485885.1 Acidimicrobiaceae bacterium | reverse complement strand
TCAGCGAACTGGACTTCGTTGACCCGGTGCCGGTGATCGAAGAGGTTGCCCAGGACTGGGTCGTCGCCCGGGTGAAAATCGACGGGCTCCATCTTCGCCCTGGCGGGTACGTACCTGGACCGGTCATGATGACCGCAGTGGATCTCGTGGCGTGGTTTCTGGTGTTCACCCGCAATGGGATCACGCCCATGGCATTGACCTGGGACCTTAAGATCAACTTCCTTCGCCCAGCCCATGGCGCCGATCTGATAGTCCGGGCCCGCCAGACCAAATTCGGCAAGTTGTGTCACGCATCGATCGACCTGCATATGGACGGCGACCCAGACCGTCTCGTCGCCCACGCAACAACCACCTACGTGCTCCCGGTCGCGGGCTAGACCAGATCCCCTTGCGCTCGCGGGCCGCAGCCCTGACTACAGATTGGCGACAGCGGCGCTGACCTGGGCATTGATATGCGCAACCTGCGTTGTTGGTTCGAAGCGAGGCGGTTTGTCCTCGCTCACGAACCTGGGCAGCGGCGCAATCACCGCGTCGGCATCGAACGCGTTGAACAGGATCAGGCTCAGCCGTTCCCATGCAGTGTCGTTCACACGATGGCGCGTCGCTCGCAACGTGCCGTTGGTGAGATGCTCAAGCATGTCACCAACGATCACGATAAATCGGTCCTGGAAGACCGGTGGTTCGATCCACTCGCCGCTACGGGTGAGCAACTCCAGACCAGGAGCTGTCTGCGACATGAGGGTGAAGGCCTCGTAGTCGGTGTGGGCACTGATGCCAACGATGTTGTCGGCGGTTTGACCTTCGTTCGGCGGGTACCGCAGCAGGCGCATCATCGATGAGCTGCGTTCGCTCTCGTACTGCAGAAACGTGCCGGCTGGCAGCTCATACATTTCGGCGAAGGCGACGAAGAGCTGTCGGGCCGCAACCCGGGCCGCGAGATACCAGCCATACACCGTGTCCTGGAAACCGGGAAGATCACTCGGCCACAGGTTCGCGCCCAGACCGCCGAACTCGATGTTGGACTCATCAGGGAGTTCCATAGCCAAATCAAACGACTCGCATCGAGCAATCGTGCCGGGTTCATAGGCCGGTTCGGCGCCAAGCGGTATCCAGCCCCGTTGAGACCCTGGTTTGAACTGGCGGGCCGTGAGTTTGTGATCCTCGGGCAGCGCATGGAAGCGGCGGGCTTGGTCAAAGACTGCGTCGACCGACGCCTGCGATGGGCCGAAGTTGGCGGCGTAGAAGTACCCAGCACCTTCGAATGCAGCCCGAATTTCGGCCAACGTGGAAGAACGTTGCTCGGGTGTGCCATTTAAGCCTGCGAGGTCGATATCAGGGTGTTGTGACAACTCACCGTTTTCCGGTGCGCTCATTGTTTCGTCCTCTCAGCGTGCGCTCAGTTTGAGCGACGTTTCTACCGGCTCAACTACCCGACCGCTCAGGTAGCCAACCGCTCAACTACCCAACCGCTCTGGTCTGTGTCCGGACTCTATTGCATTGTCCAACCACCGTCGACGGTCACGGTCTGGCCGGTCAGAAAGGTCGAAGCGTCGCTCGACAGCAGTAATAGTGCACCATCGAGTTCTTCGAGGCGGCCAGGGCGACGCATAGGGGTTCGCTTCGTGATGTAGCCGTAGCCACTGCTGTCTTCGTCCATCATCGAATCGGTCAGCTCTGTCGGGAAGTAACCGGGAGCGATGCAATTGACCCGAATGTTGTGACGAGCCCACTGCCCCGCGAGCTCGCGTGTCAGCCCAACCAGCCCGGTCTTACTGGCGACATACGCGGCCTGGTTGTTTGGTGCCGACGACACGAAACTGTGCACCGAGGCGATGTTGATGATCGTCCCCGGCGCCTGCCGCTCGATCATTGCTGCCGCAGCCGTGCGCGCCAGCAAGAAGCATGCGTTCAGGTTGATGTCGATCACGCTCGCGAACACAGCGGCCGACTCTTCTTCAGCTTTGGTCGGAGCATCGCTCTTACCCGCGTTGTTGATGACCACGTCGAGACGGCCGAACTGTTCGTAGGCCGCTGTGACCAGGGCGTTCAGGTCAGCCTCGTCGGTCACATCGCAGCGCATGGGCACCACACCCGGCGTCGACGACGCCAACGCTTCGAGCCTGTCTAGGCGCCGAGCGGCGGCGATTACTCGCATACCGCCTGCGGCCAACGTACGCACCATGTGCTCGCCGATTCCGCTTGATGCGCCGGTCACGATTCCGACCCGGTCGCCGATATCAAAGATCTCTGAAGCTGTTCGATTCACCGCCCGATTGTACGATTATCACGGCGACAGAGGAATTCGCGTGCGATGAAAGCCAGTTAGCTGTTGGACTGCCACCATATATCGAGGCGGGATTCGGTCGCTTCGATATCGAGGTCTGGTTCGGTTCGTTTCAGCTCAAGTAGGTACTTCAATGCCTTGCCCACCATGGGACCGGGACCAACATCGAAACGATCCATAACCGCCTGACCATCGAGCAGCGGGCGCTCGGCCTTACGACGATCAGCCGCTGCCAGCTCGAGAATTCGTTCTTCGATGGCATCGACATGATGGTGAAGTTCGAGCCGCTTGCGCTGGTTGCGGGTCGTGCAATCACTGCGCACCAATTCGTTCAGCAACCCAAGCAGGTGCCCCGCGTCTCGGGCGTAACGGCGAACGGCTGAATCACTCCAACCATCGGCATATCCCTTAAAACGGCCGGACAAACGCACAAGCTCGGCGACATCTCGTACGACATCGTCGGGATATTCGAGGTGGCGCAAACGTTTCTTCGCCATTTTTGCGCCGACAGCCTCGTGATGGCGGAAGGTGACACCGTGTTCGTCGATCTTGCGGGTTAATGGTTTGCCGATGTCGTGAAACAGTGCAGCCAGCCGGAGCACAAGGTCCGCCCGAGTCTTGGCAGTGACGGCAATCGTGTGAGCCAGCACGTCCTTGTGTTTGTGGATGGGATCTTGTTCAAGCGCAAGGGCTGGCAGCTCGGGAATAATCTGCTCGGCCTGACCTGAATCGACCAAAGCCCAGAGCGCGTTCAAACAATCGTCATCGAGCAGCGCGGTGCTCAGGAGATCTCGGGCAATTGCGGCTTCCATCGCCTGACAGTCTGCTCGAACCCAGCACGGTTTGCACCGCACTTTCTATGTTCTGATCGCTGGGGTTCTGGCGACACTGCCCATATCGAGTGATAGCACCACTAACCTCGGCGGGGTGAAAGCACTGCTGTTCGAGCGTCGCGAGACCCGCTATGCAGCGGCGATCCTGACTTCCAAACTCTCCCCCGCCGCCGGCGCACTGGTTGCGCCACTGCGTATGGCCGACGTCGACGAGCCGGAACTCCCTGGTCCGGGATGGAAACGCATCACCCCGCTGCTCTCCGGAATCTGCGGTAGCGACCTGTCAACGCTGTCGGGACACACGTCTCGTTACTTCGAATCGCTGGTGTCATTCCCGTTTGTTATGGGTCACGAAGTTGTCGGTCTGACCGAAAACGGCAACCGTGTCGTGATCGATGCGGTACTTGGCCATGCCGCTCGGGGCGAAGCATTGCCGTTCGAGGGGGCCCATCCCGCCGATGGTTGCGACCATGGCCACCTGATCGGCGGCCATCTCGAAGCCGGCCTACAGATCGGGTCGTGCGAAAGCACAAGCGGTGGCTGGTCCACATCAATGATCGCCCACGAGAGCCAGCTGCATGTGGTGCCCGAGACCATGAGTGACGAAGCCGCGGTCATGATCGAGCCCACCGCCAGTGGCGTTCACGCCGCTTTGCGGGCACACGTGCAAGATGGCCAGACCGTGGTCGTGCTGGGTGCTGGCACGATCGGCCTCACGATTATCGCGGCGCTGCGGGCCCATACCGGCGCTGGCACAATCGTTGCAACCGCGAAATATCCCGAACAACGCAAACTTGCTTCAGACCTTGGTGCGACCACGGTCGCTGAGCCAGGCGGGATTCGCCGGGCCGTCCGCCGTATCACTGGCAGTCGTATGGTCGGCACGGTGTTGTCTGGTGGTGCCGACGTTGTGATCGACGCCGTTGGCAGTGCCGCATCGCTCGAAGACGCCTTCGCCATCACCCGTCCCCGAGGCCGAGTTGTGGTCTGCGGCATGCCTGGCGTCGTCGAGATCGATCTAGCACCGTTGTGGCATCGAGAGACCGAGATGGTCGGCGCCTACACCTATGGCACCGAAGAACTCACCAATGGCACTCGGGCCCACACCTTCACTCTTGCCACCGAACTCGTCGAGTCCGCACAACTCGATCGGCTTGTCACTGCCACCTATCCCCTCGCGCAGTACAAACAAGCACTGCGCCATGCGTCGGAGTCCGGCCGGCGTGGTGCGGTCAAGATTGCCTTCGACTTCCGCGACTGACGTCACCGCCCACAAACACCACGACTTGCGAACACCCCGCGGGCCGGCGATTGCCGAACAGCGCGTGCGCAACGAATTGAGGAAAGAGCCGCGAGCTTGCCTGCAAGCGTCGTTGGGCGCTCCTACCCGGCGTATGTCCAACCGCGTAACAGAGGTAGCGGACCGGAAGCCACGCGAACCGTTCGTGCTCAATGGCCGTGCGAGAACCTGGTCATCCTCTGATGTTGACTTCGACCCGCACACCGTTCGGATCATCGACAAAAATCTGCGTCAACGAAATCTCGGGCCGTTCGCTCGTTCGGTACACCAGGCCGCGGTCATCGAGTGTCTCGCACATACCAACAAAGTCACTTCCTTCGAAGGCAATGTGGTTGAACGCGCTGCGTTGGCCAAACCGGTCATCTTCATCGATGAAGTTCAGGTGCACCACTGCGGTGTCACCAAGGAACAACCAGGCACCAGGAAAGCCAAAGTCGGGGCGATCCTGGGGACGATTCTCAAGCCCCAGAACCTCTTCGTAGAAGGCGACCGTCTCGTCGGGTTTAGACGTGTCGATGTTGATGTGGTCGAGGCCAGTAATTCCCATGTCACGATCGTAGGTCAACACGATCTGGCAACACACGAGAGCGTCGTTACCAGGCGCCCACTAGATGGGCCGCGCCGGTACCACGGTCGACATTCAAATTGATGCCGTTCACGTAACTTGCTGTTCGATTGTCAGCCAGAAACAAAAGGGCTCCGACCATCTCTGCAGGTTCGGCTGCGCGTCCAGCGAGTGCGATCGCTCGATCGATGACATCCTCGCCAACGCCCCGACGGAAGTCTTGAGATAGCTGGGTGTTGGTCACGCCTGGGCACAGGCTGTTCATACGCACGTCGCGCTCAGGTAACAGCTGAAGCGCCCGCCACATCGTGTAGAACTGCACGGCCTGTTTGGAGAAGCTGTAGCCGTCGCCAATGATGTCGCCGTTCGTGTCGACCCAGGCGCTGCCCGACTCAAACGTGTCAGCGCCCATAAGCATTCGGTGGTGTTCAACGTTGTCTGCCCACCCCCGACCGGCGGTAGACGCAACGTGTGTGATCGAACCGCCTGCAGGGATCCGCGGTAGGAGCGCCTCGGTGAGATGGCGCAGCCCAAGCCAGTTGATGGCCATTACTTCAGGGGCCGTGAACCGACCGCCGTTGGGAACACCGGCGCAGTTCATCAACCAGTCCACTCGCCCCGGCATCAACTCGAGCGCTAGGTCGATCGATGCCTTGTCGCCAAGATCACATTGCACCGCCTGAGCGACCGGCGCGGTGACCGCCGCAACGTCGAGTGTGTAGACCGAAGCGTTCGCTGCAATCAGGCTATCTACGAGCGCGGCCCCAATCCCCGAAGCTGCGCCGGTTACAACAACCGTGTGATCCGACAAGTCCTGCCATGTGCCCTGCATGCCGCCAACCCTAATGACTAACTCGCCGTAGACTGCTTTCGCCCCGACCGCTCGTGATAGTCACTGCCCACACATAGACGTCGCTCGATCGCGTAGCGTCTCTGTATGGACCCTTCGGCACTGTCGGCACGTGAAGCGCTCGATCTCATGGCCCGAGGTGAACTCTCGGCCGTGGAACTAACCACCGCCTGCATCGACCAGATCAACCGGATCGACCCAGTGGTCAACGCCATGGTCATCCGCAACGACGAAAAGGCACTCACGAGTGCAGCCCGTGCCGACCAGGCCCGTGCGCACGGCGAGATCGTGGGAGCATTACATGGGCTGCCGGTTGCGATCAAGGATCTACACCCGACTGCCGACATGCCAACAACCTATGGCAGTCCCGACTTCGCCAACCACCAGCCTACTGAAGACGCTGGCATCGTGAACCGCATCAAGGCTGCGGGCGGCATACCGATCGGTAAAACGAACATTCCCGAACGCAGCATTGGCGCCAACACCGTCAATCCGCTCTTCGGGGCAACAGGCAACCCCTTCGGCCCAACACTCACTTGTGGTGGTTCCTCGGGCGGTTCCGGCGTTGCCCTTGCCACCAACATGGCCCCGCTCGCTACAGGCTCCGACCATGGTGGAAGTGTCCGCATACCCGCGTGTTACTCGGGCGTGGTTGGCCACCGAGCAACACCCGGGGTTGTGCCCCATGAGCTTCGTTCCATGGCGCAGACCTTCTACAGCGTGCAAGGCCCTATGGCCCGCACCGTCGAAGACACCGCATTGCTGCTGTCCGTTATTGCCGACCGCGACACCGGAAACCGGCCGCATGACCCAATGATGTTCCCGCTCGACGCGGAATCGTTCAGCCAGCTCGAAACGATCGACCCTCGGACATTACGAATTGCCGTGACCGAAGATCTGGGTGGCGTTTTGGTGTCGGAAGAGATACGGCAGACCTTCCGACAGCGGGTCGACATGCTCAGCGATGTGGTGGCCGTTTGTGATGCCCACCCCATCGACCTGCGCCGCGCGCCCGACGTCGATTGGAAGGTGCGGGCCGACATCTTCGTCGCCCAATACCACCAAGAGGCAGCGAACTGGTCGCAGGACTTCAACCCAAACATCCAGGCGTCGTACAACGCTGCGCTACAGATGCCAATGTTCGATATTGCGGTGGCCCGCCAGGTGCAGATGGAGCTCAACCAGCAGTTCCAGCGGATCTTCGACGACTACGACATCTTGTTGTGCCCCGGCGTGAGCGTGCCCCCGTTCCCGTGGACAGACCGCAACCCCACCCACGTCGACGGCAAACCCGTCGACAACTACATGGCGTGGCTTGCGTTAACCGCGTCGCTCACCGTCGTTGGCCATCCGGTGACAGCACTGCCGTGTGGACTCGACGCGCAGGGCACGCCGTTCGGTGTGCAGGTCGTGGGACCGATGTACCGCGACCACCGTTTGCTCAGCGTTGCCGCCGCGCTCGAAACCGTCTTTGCCTCCAGCCCCGACACCGCTCGACCAACACCCGACTTCGACTGGCTCACCCAACAGACCCCAAACTGCCGCGCCGCCAAGATGTGACGTTGCTGAATCGATTGATCGAAATCGTCGTCCGATCGGTGCAGAACGTCTGAGGGTGGGCTCAGAGATACGCTTCCGCTGGTATGGAACTGCTTGATCCCACCGATGTCCCCGAACGAGTGCTGGTGGTGGTGGCACACCCCGACGACATCGACTTCGGTATTGCTGGCACCGCTGCCGTGTTGACCGCAGCTGGCAGCCAGGTGACCTACGCGCTGCTCACGAGCGGCGAGGCTGGCATCCCTGATGACATGGATCGAGGCGAACTCGCCGCCATGCGTGAACGCGAGCAACGAGCCGCAGCAGCGGTGGTTGGCGTCACCGACGTGCGTTTCCTTGGCCAGCCCGACGGCCATCTCGAAGCGAACCTGGAACTGCGCAAGGTCATCAGCCGGGTCATCCGCCAGGTCAAACCAGATGTCGTGATCACACAAAGCCCCGAACGTCGATACGAACGTATCTTTGCCTCCCATCCTGACCACCTCGCGTGTGGCGAGGCCACAATCTCAGCGATTTACCCCGACGCCCGCAACCCCCACGCGCACGTTGATCTGCTGACGGAAGGCCACGACCCACACTCGGTGGAGTGGGTCTGGATCGTGCAAGGACGCGACCCGAACCTGTCGGTCAACATCACCGACGTCATGGACAAAAAGGTGGCAGCACTCTCAAGCCACACCAGCCAGGTCGAATGGATCGACGACATCGACAGCTTGCTGCGCGATTGGGCGGCAATGACCGCCGATCGACTCGGCGTTGCCGATCAGGCGCAGTACATCGAAGCCTTCACCAAGGTCCAGACCCACTAATCCCTGCACC
>DNHM01000201.1 GCA_003485885.1 Acidimicrobiaceae bacterium | reverse complement strand
GACGAGAAGATTCCTGGCGCCAGTCTGAGCCCTGCCTACGGCGACTGGGTGCTGAGTATTGCGGCCTTTAGTGAATCCTTGGGCACGTTCGGTGGTGGTATGCCAAAGCTGGCGCTGCACGGAACCAATCAACCCGAGTTGATGGGTCAGTATGTGTCATCGGGTTGTGTTCGCGTCCCCAACGAGGTCATCAGCTTCATTGCCGACTCCGTCCCAATCGGCACGATCGTCGAAATCGTCGCCTGATCCCGGACTGATCGTCGCTCCAGACCCCGGTTGATCCGAGCGGATCTGGAAGCTGAACAGTCGAGAGCGCTCGTCGGCTAACTTCCGTGACGTGATCGACGACCTCGCCGAGCAATGGAAGACCAACGGATGGGTTGTGGCCGAGGGTCTTGTCTCCGCTGAGGAGGTCGGGGCCGCATTGGCCGAAATCCGACCTCGAGACGAGATCGAGACGCAGATCACCACCGTGATCCCGCGAGCTGATCAGCCCTCGGATCTAGGGCGTTTCCGAGTCAAGCAGTTCGATGGCACGACCCTATTTCCTTACCCAGACGCACCTCAGCTGAACCGCCTCTTCGTGCATCCGGCGATCGTCGACTTCGCCAAGGCTGTCTTGAAAACCGACGATCTTCGGATCTATCAAGCACGCGTCTGGTCGAAATACGGCGAACACACCAACTATGAGCAGCCGCATCATCTGGATCGGAACCACTCGCTGGTGCCCGTCCGGCAGGGGCCAGGTTGGGGGCATCTGGAGTGTTTCCTGTATCTGCACGACGTCAGTGCTGATACAGGCGCGCCGCGGGCTGTGCCTGCGACTGTTGCGGGTCGCAGTGGCATGGGCGTGGGCGAAGGGCTCGGAGGTTCGGGTACCTCACAGGGCCCCGCGAGTCGAGAGGACGCCCCTCATTTGTACGACGGTGAGATCAGTGCCGCTGGACCTGCGGGGTCGTTGTTTGCGTATCGATCCGATGTGTGGCACCGGGGTGTCGATATCCCGATTGGTGTCGAGCGCCATGTGGTTGCGGTGTCGTTTCGGCCAGCGCACGTGTCATGGATCAACTTCGATGCGCAAGGACCACTGGTGACCAGGCCCGATTTTGTAGCGTTCGCGGAAACGTGCACTCCCGAGGAACTGGCACTCTTCGACGTGCCGTTACCAGGTCATGAGTTCTGGACAGCCGAAGTGCTCGATGCTATGCAGCGCATCTATCCGAGGCTTGACCTCGAGCCGTGGTGGAATGCCTTGGGTTAGCCGGCGAGGGCCTGTCGCAGGGCTGGCAGGGCTGCCGGCAGCCTGGCGGTCGGGGTGGCTCCAAACCCAATGAGGAGCCCGGCCGGTGGGTCGTGTCGTAGCCAACACTGAACGTGATTGCCTAGTGCAGCACCGTTCGCTCGGACCCGTGCGACCACGGCTACTTCATCGGTTCCAGTGGGCAGAAGCGGGGTGATGTGTAGGCCGGCATGGCTGGGGCTGGGGGAGACAAGTAGCCCAGCCTCGGCACCTTCGTGCACCAAGTCCGTGACCATTTGATGGCGTTCGGTGTAGACCTTGCGGGTGCGACGAAGGTGTCGGTCGAGTTGTCCGTCGACGATGAATGGCAGCAGCGTTTCTTGCACCGTGACCGGCGGTTGCCAATCAATCAAGGAACGTAGTGCAATCGCATGACTCACAAGCGAGTGGGGAAGCGCCACGAACCCGAGCCGCAGCGACGGTGAAAGCGTTTTGGAGAAGGTGCCCACGTAGATCACCCGGCCCTGAGTATCGAGTCGGTGGAGCGGTTCGAGCGGACGATCGGAATGGCGATACTCGGAGTCATAGTCATCTTCGATGATGGCGACATTGTGGTCGTCGGCGAAGTGCAGTAGTTCACGGCGACGGGCCATGCTCATGGTCACTCGAGTCGGCGACTGATGTGAGGGAGTGGTGTAGACCATGGAGCTATCCACTGGGATCTGGTCGACAACAATGCCTTCGGAATCCACCGGAACAGGCGCGATCTGAGCTCCGGAGGCGGCAAGCAGCCCGGCAGCAGGTGGATACCCAGGGTCTTCGACGGCAACGATGCGACCAGGTGTGACAACCAGTCGGGTCACCAGGTCGATGCCTTGTTGGGCGCCGGCGGTGATGATGACCTGATCTGGGCTTGCCTCGACCGCTCGGGATCGGCCAACCCAATGGGCGATAACGCGGCGTAGTGCTGGGATGCCTGCAGGATGTCCGTAACCGCCGGGTGCTGTTTGCATCGCTGTGGTCATGCATCGTCGCCATTCGACGAGTGGGAACAGGGCCGGGTCGGGTCGCCCGGTGCGGAGGTCGAAGGTGGGTGGAGTTTCGTCGAAACCTCCGAGCGACCATGCAACAGCCGAGGCAGCAGCGTTTGCGGCCGGCAACAATGCGGCAGGTCGCTGGCGAGAGTGCGTGTCGCCGAAGACACCGGCACTGACATAACTACCCGCCCCGGCTCGTCCTTCGATGTATCCCTCGGCAGCGAGTCGTCCGTAGACCGTGGTGACGGTGTTGCGTGAGGAATCAACGGGCTACTCGTCCAGCTCTTCTTTGCAGCACTGGCCATGTGATAAACCCGAGATGAGCGGCCGCTGGCTGCATAGACACTCAGGAGTGCACATGGTTTTCGATCCCCGTATCCCTGCGCCCGAGGCCTGTATCCTTGGGTATCAGATCGAGCGGTGGGCATCTGAGAAACCCAACGATATTGCGATCATCCTCGATGGTGGTGAGACCTGGACTTGGTCTGACACACTTGGGCTCACCCAACGAGCGGCCAAAGGCTTGCAGGACTTAGGGGTGCAGAAGGGCGACCATGTGTTGTCGTGGCAGCCCAACAATCGTGAAGCGTTACTGACCTGGTTCGGTCTCAACTACCTCGGTGCGGTGTACGTGCCGATGAACACCGCGTACAAGGGCAACCTGCTTGAGCACCTCGTGACACTGTCCGATGCCAAGCTGGCGGTGTGCCATGTTGATCTTGCACCGCGGCTGAACGACATAAACACCGGCGCGTTGACCGATGTCATCGTGACCCATGGCACAGCGAGCCTGACCAATCAACAGGTGCATTCGGCCGACGCGTTGTTGCCCGAAATCGGGCTCTCGCAGATGCCGAACGACATTGTGCCGTGGGATACGCAGTACATCATCTTCACGTCGGGCACGACTGGCCCGTCCAAAGCGGTGTTGTCGTCGTACCTGCAGGGTTATGCCATGGGGCCTCAGGCGAATTCGCACATTGATGACACCGATCGTTGGTTTATCAACCTGCCGCTGTTTCATGTTGGCGGCACTATCTTCGTGATCATTACGTTCGCCACTGGCGGATCTTGTTTCGTGGACACACACTTCAAGACCGATGAGTTTTGGCCCACGGTGCGGAGCCACGAGCTGACAGGAATCTGTCTGCTGGGTGCCATGATCCCGTTCTTGATGAAGGTGCCGCCAAGCGACGACGACAGACAACACACGATGGTCAAGGCCACGTGTGTGCCGTGGAACGAAGACGCGATGGAGGTCGGGCGTCGTTTCGGCATCGAGATGCGGACCACGTTCAATATGACCGAGGTTTCATCGCCGATGGTGTCGGATCCCTATCCACCTGAGCCTGGCACCTGTGGTAAACCTCGGCCAGGGGTCGAAGCTCGAGTGGTCGACGAGAATGATTGCCAGGTGGCTCCTGGCGAAACTGGCGAGCTCATCCTGCGGACCGATGCGCCGTGGGCCATGAACCATGGCTACTACAAGAACCCTGAAGCCACCGCCGAGGCATGGCGAAATGGCTGGTTTCACACCGGCGACGGGTTCCGCTACGACGAAGACGGCTACTTCTATTTTGTTGACCGGATCAAGGACGCCATTCGGCGACGGGGCGAGAACATCTCTTCGTTCGAAGTCGAGAGCGAAGTGCATGCATTCGCCACGGTCCTCGAAGCGGCAGCCATCGCGGTGCCAAGTGATCTGGGCGAAGACGATGTCATGCTGGTGGTTGCACCAGTGGCAGGCCAGACGATCGACCCACTTGAGTTATTCGAATTCTTGCGGCCACGTATGGCCCATTTCATGTTGCCTCGGTATATCCGTATGGTCGACGAGCTGCCAAAGACGCCAACCCAGAAGGTCCGCAAGGTCGT
>DNHM01000258.1:2099-5234 GCA_003485885.1 Acidimicrobiaceae bacterium | reverse complement strand
AAGTGCACCAAATACCGGTTGGGTAACCAGAAGGGTGCGGCGTGCGGTCGGTGCATGAAGACATGCCCGTTCAACACCGAAGGCGTGCTTGCAGAACGGGCGGTGTTGTGGGCGGCAATCCGATTGCCGTTCACTCGTAGTTTCATCGCCAAACTCGATGACAAGGTTGGCAACGGCGCCATCAACACCATCAAAAAGTGGTGGTGGGACCTCGAATGGACCGACGGGCGAGCCGTGGAGCCAACAAAAGGCACGAACGCTCGTGGATTGGATATGGACGGAGGTCGGATCGCCAACAAACAACAGGTTGCGCTGTATCCCGCCGATGTCTTGCCGCCGGGTGACGCCATCGATGTGCCGGTCAAGCTCATGCGTAAAGAAGCCGTTGCCAGAGGCAAGATGGCCGAAACTCCCGCAGCCGCCCGAGCACGGGTTGGTTGATAAAGGGAACGGGCACATGGCCTTTGGCAAGCTTCATCTTTCGTGGTCGTGCCCAACTGGCCGTCGACGTCGAGAAGCTCTGGATCTCGTACGATCTAACGATGGATGACACGACTGGTCAGTGGAAGAAACTTGGTTCGATCGTGTTGTGTCAGATCCACACGGATCGCATGATTCACGACGGTGTGTACCGAGACGAACTGCTGACCGAGGTCGACTCGTTGTGGCTGAGCCCCGATGGTGTCGTGGGACTGGTCGATGAGCAAGCGATCTTGCAGGCACACCATCGTCTTCATCCGACTCGCACGATCGGCACCACCGAGAAACACCGCACCTATCTGCCGCATCGGCTGTTGTCATTTGGCTTCACCAGCCACTACGACGCCATGGTTGAACACTTTGGTGCTGCGCCGATGGGATGCGCCGCCGAAGACATCATCGTGGAATGCGATGAGATCATCTCGCTCGGTCAGCTTGGTGGTGGCGTGCAGGTCCGTCGGGGAGATCGCATCATCGACTTGGTTGACGCCGAGGTAGCCAAGCCCTGTATTCCGTTCACCCGGTACCTGCTCGGTGATCAGCTGACGTCGGAGGACAACGTTGCGCCTCATCGGGCGTTCCTCGATGATGGCATGCGGGGTTTCATCGTTGGTCTGGCTGAGCACACCGAACCAGTCGACATCGCTGTCGGCGACGAGTTCTGGATCCGCGCTTGAACCAGGCGCTGATTGGCCTCGATATCGGCACAACTGGCGTCAAGGCGATCGCCTTTTCGCCTGGTGGCCACGAGCTGGCCAAAGCTATCGAAGCAACACCAACTCGGCACCATGCCAATGGCCATGCTGACTATGACCCTGAGCTGCTGTGGACAGTGTGTGCTTCGGTGCTGTCGTCCGTCGCTGCGCAGCTCGGTGAGTTGAAGGTCGAGCCAATTGCACTCGGGTGCACGTCGATGGCGGAGTCTGGCGTGTTGCTCGACTCCAACCTACAGCCGACCTACCCGATCATCCCGTGGTTCAACTATCGCACCGATCCCCAGATCGACTGGTGGCGGGAACACGTTGGCTCCGATGCCACCGCGGCCGTGTGTGGTGTAGTTCCGCATCCGATGTTTGGCATGCCCAAGCTCATGTGGATTCGTGACAACGAACCCGATGCCTACGCAGCTGGCCGGCACTGGCTCAACGTAGGCGACTACGCCGAGTTCCGGTTGTGTGGTTCGCTGACGACTGACTACTCGCTTGCATCGCGTACGTTGGTACTCGACCTGGTCGAGCGTCGTTGGTCCGCTGAGTTGCTCGAGGCAATCGACATTCGGCATGAGCTTCTCGCTGAGCTCGTTCCTGCCGGCACCCATGTCGGCGTGCTTCATGACGAGGCGGCTGCAGCGACTGGCCTTCCAACAGGTGTGCCGATCATCCGAGGTGGACAAGACCACGTCTGTGCCGCATTGGCGCTTGGCGTGTCAGGACCCGGTGTCATCCTGGATTCCATCGGCACCGCCGAGGCGTTCTTTCTGGCGCGACGTGAACCTGACATGACCGGACGGTTGTGGCCCGATGAGCTGAATCAGGGTGTGCATGTTGTGCCTGGTTTGACGTACGTGATGACGGGCACGGGCGACGGCGCCGGCCGCATAGACGCCCATCGGGCTGAACTTGGTATCGACTTCGAGGACTACCTGGCGGCGGCCGAGAAGCCGGGCCCGGAGCAAAACATGATCGAGTCGCTGGCGGTTGATGGCCAAGCACTCTTTGAGAAGATGGTCTGGGCGGCGGACCCTGATCGGTCGAGCCACATTAAACACATAGCCACGGGTGGCGGCACTCGTATCCAGTGGCTGATGGATCGAAAGCAATGGATCGGTGGTCGCACGATCGAGGTCCCAGCTGTTGCCGAAGCAACCTGTCTTGGTGCTGCGCTCCTGGCTGGCGCCGGTGTTGGTATGTACCGTTCGATCGCTGCTGCGTCGGCCGAGGCCGCGACTACGTCCGGTTAGCAGATCTGGGTGCCGAGTGGGGTCTTGATGTGGAGATCGCCGGTTACCGGATCTCGCCACACGGTGTAGCCACGTTCTTTGTGCCGGTTGTGTCGTTGGCACAGGATTGAACCGTTGACTTGGGTCGTCGGCCCGCCGTTTTGTTTGGAGAGTGTGTGGTCGCCATGGCAGCGGCTGGAAGGCACGTGGCACCCGGGCCATTCACATTCGTCGTGAGAGATCTGTAGTGCGGTTCGGGCTATGCCGGTGAAGAACCGACGTTCGCTCACGTCGATCACGACTCCTTTGGCATCCATGATGACCCGTCGGAACGGGCTGGTGAGTGAGTCCATGAACGTCTCGGTCGGGTCGAGCTGTTTGCCATCGATGGTTTCGCATCGGAAGGTGTCGAGGTTGAACGGCCGAGGTGCTGCGCCCTGATAACGACGCGCCATCTCTAGGTGGACGTCGAGCGAGCAGACAATGTGGTGCACGAAGTTGAATGACACCGAGGCATTCGGATTGGCCGCCGCATCGGCATAGATCTGAGCTTGGGCATCGGCTCGCCGTTGTGCATCGGTGCGGGCGAGGTCGGCCTTGCATGTCTTGTCGCCATGGATGGCTTTGGCTGCTTCCCAATCCTTTGCGAACTCGGCTTCGATGTACACGTTCTCGACGTCGGCCATGGCGGCGCCGATCTGGGGGCTGTGGGTTGA
>DNHM01000258.1:0-2014 GCA_003485885.1 Acidimicrobiaceae bacterium | reverse complement strand
TGACTTCTTCCCACCGGTTGACCAGAATCTCGAACCGTCGGAAGTCGAACCGGCCAGCCTTGCGCAGAAACCAGCCCTGCTGGTCAATGAAGGCTGAGCGAACCCGACGGTTGGCATACACCCGGGCCAGCAGTCGCAGGTGTTCCCATGAGAGGTCGGCGTTGTAAGCGGCAGCCTTGATGTCGGGACACTTGCGGAACATCTTGCGTACTTGCTCGAGGCCATAGAGGTCTCGACTGGACTGGCTGGTTGCAGCGTCGTACATGGCCCGAACCGACGCGTGGCCGTGTTCGTCAACCACGTAGGAGTCGGCGACATCGTCCATGACCTGCACGGTGATGGCATCGGCAGAGCGGCGAAGAAACTCCGCGATCTGCAGAGCCTCGACCGCATCGTCGGCATTCGTAAATCGCCGGCCAACAGGCTCGTCATCTGAGGCCGTATCGGCCATGTCGTTGTCCAAGAACTGCTGAACGTCGGTCGAAAGCCAACGCAACTCTTGCAGTCGGCCCACCGGCTGGGCACACCGCAAACGCATCGCCACAAGAAGGTCGGCATCACTCTGGGGTGAAGTAATTGTGGCAGTCATTGTCCTCAAGGTATATCGAACAAACGTTCGATATATAAGATCGATTGGCCAACTAATCTGCTTCACGACAAGCTGCGTGTTGGGCTCTCAGCTACTGGAAGATCCTCCGTCCGACAACACTGCGCTAACCCGCAACGTGTTCTTCAAGACGCGTTACAGCGAGCGCCAGTTGCCGGAATCCATGGATGATCACCGCGTCTCCAATTGGCAACAGGACTCGGGGTCCGCAGTCGCTGCCGATCAGGTCTGTCACCTGCAGCGTCGAACCATACGCCTATGGCTGGCCAACTCGCTTGAGCAGCAGCGGCCACCAACTGGGTGGGATCCTCGTTGAGCCAACGTGTCAGCGGAGCGTGACGCCCTTTTGTTTTTGTGCAGCGGCGATGCATGCGGCGCGGAGTTCGCCGACTTCGTCGTCGACCATGGTGCGGTCGGTTGCTTGGAAACGCAGGCGGAAGGCCAGGCTGCGAGAACCGTCGGCAACACCGTTGCCTCGATAGGTATCGAACAGCTCGATATTGATCAGCTGTTTGCCGCCACCTTTGCGCAGGGCTCCAGCGATGTTCGACGCAGGGATCGAGTCAGGAACCTCGAATGCCAGGTCGATATCGCTCGATGGGTACTTGCTCACCGGGGAGTACTTGCGGTTGCCATACGGCCCGTTGAGTACTGCTTCGAGATCCAGCTCGAGCCACGCGACTCGACCATCGATGTTGAACGCCTTGCACACGGCGGGATCGACTTCACCAACATGACCACGGACCTTGCCGGCAATGACGACGTCAGCGCTACGGGTTGGGTGCATGCCGTTCGGCGTCGATGGGCGAAGCTGCACGTTCGGCAGCGCGAGCGTGCCATCGAGCAAGCCGAGCAGTTCGACCGCAATCGGAGCCTCGGAATCGGACGCGCACACGGCGAGGTATTCGCGCTCGTCAGGGCGAAGTGGATCTTCGGCCGGAGGCAGGAAGATGTGTCCGATTTCGAAGAAACGAACTGGCCCGGATCGATGCGACTGGTTGTAGGCAATCGCCTTGAGATGACCAGGCATGAGCGAGGTGCGCAGGATCGACTCTTCTTGCACCAACGGGTTCGCAAGCGTCACGCCATCTTCGGGCATGCCAGCAGCAGACAGATCACCAGGGCCGAGGAACGGCATTGGTTGGATCTCGTCGCAACCAGCCCCGACCAACGCCGCCCGCACAGCACGGCGGGCCTTCTGGTAGTCGGTGAGATGGCCGATGATCTCACTGCGCGGGGTTGTGCGCACGATGTTTTCGAAGCCGAACATGCGGCCGACTTCTTCGGCAACATCGGTTTCAGTTTCGGTGTCCCACCGCCACGTCGGGACGGTGACCGAGAGGTTCTCGGCGTCTGAGTCGTCGTCGACCTGGAAACCGATGCTGCTCAGATGGTTGCCCATCGTGG
>DNHM01000303.1 GCA_003485885.1 Acidimicrobiaceae bacterium | reverse complement strand
CCGGATGGTCTTCGAGTTCGATCCAGGTTGTGGTGCCGTCCCAGAGAATGGCGCTTGGCCGCAGCACGATGCTGCTCACCGCAAACGGGTCGATGGACTCGGACTGCAACCACCGGGTACATGCTGGAATCGGGTTGGTTCGCAAAATGGCTTCGCACAGCAGGCCGAGCGTGCCGAGCGATCCAACCATGATCCGAGGCAAGTCGAAGCCGGTCACGTTCTTTACGGTCGGGCCGCCACCGGTAATGACCTGGCCATCGTCGGACACGTACCGGACCTGCAACGCCGCTTCTCGCAGTCGGCCACGGCCGAGCATGTGCACGCTGTTCTCGCCGACAGCAAGTGCGCCGCCCACAGTCCCGCCTCGTTCAGGAAGACCGGTGCGCTGGCCTTTCTCGGCCAGCGCTGCATGAAGTTCTTCGACGGTGGTGCCACAGCGCACCGTGACCGTCATTTCGTCGGGCACATAATCGACAATGCCGGTTGGGGCCTTGAGTAATCGGGTGTCAGCGTCACCAGGACCGCCAAGATCCCAGCGGGTGCGGTTGCCTTCGATGGCTACTGGACCGGTGTGGCCGACTTCGGAAGCGAAATCGAGCAGCACCTTGTCGGTCACCTGCAGTTTTGCGGTCATGCCCATACGCCTGTCGGGACCTTACGCAGTGCCTGGATGTCGGCGCAGCTGTGACCGATAGGGATCACCTTGCCCGGGTTGGTGCGACAGCCAGGATCGAAGGCTTGACGCAACCGGTTCTGATGATCCAGGTCATCGGAGGTGAACATCTCATCCATGTACGCCTGCTTCTCAACACCGATGCCGTGTTCGCCAGAGAGCACACCGCCAGCGTCGAGCGACACTCGCACGATCTCGGATCCCGCAGCGTGGACACGGTCGAGGATGCCCTCGTCTCGGCCATCGAATACCAGCAGTGGGTGCAGGTTGCCGTCGCCGGCATGGAAGACGTTCATCACCAGCAAGTCGTACTTGTCGGCGATCGCGTAGATCTTCTCGAGCACGTCGGCCAACTGGGACCGGGGCACGACAGTGTCGTGCAGATAGTAGTCAGGTGCGATCTGGGCGACCGCACCGAACGCAGTCTTGCGGCCTTTCCACAACGCTGCCCGTTCGGTTTCATCGGCGGCGGTGCGGACTTCGATCGCGTTGTTGTCGTTGCCGATCTGGGCGATCCGTTCGGCGTCGATCTCGATCGACTCTGCGAGCCCATCCACTTCGGCCAGCAATACCGCACCGGCGTCGCGGGGATAACCGGCGTTCACATAGTTCTCGACGGCAACGGTGATGCGTTGGTCCATGACCTCGAGTGCCGCGGGCACCATGCCAGCTGCGATGATCTGGCTCACCGTGTTTGCTGCATCGCGTACCGTCTCGAACGACAGCAGCAATGTCTTCACCGCAGGAGCGTCTGGCGTAATGGTCACCGCGATCTTGGTGGTGATGCCGAGGGTGCCTTCGCTGCCCACAAATGCACCCCGCAGATCAAGCCCTGCTGGTTCGGCATCGAGTCCACCAAGCATGGCGATTTCCCCCGACGGCAACACGACTTCGAGCGCTTGCACGTGGGCGTTCGTAACCCCGTAGGCCAAGCAGTGGGGTCCGCCAGAATTGTTGGCGACATTGCCGCCGATGGTGCAGACCTGCTGACTCGACGGATCAGGAGCGAAGTGAAAGCCGGACCGATGCAGGTACCTCGTGAGATCTAGATTGACCACGCCGGGCTCGACCCAGGCGATGCGGTTGTCTTCGTCGACCTCGATGATCTTGTTCATCTTGGTGACGACAACAACGATGGGCGCACCCAGCGGGATAGCGCCGCCAGCGAGTCCGGTACCAGCGCCCCGGGGCACGATGTTGCGTTCGTGGGCCAGGGCGATCTTCATGATCGCTTGGACCTCGGCGGTAGTGATCGGGAAACAAACCGGACCCGACACACCACCATCGAAGACCGACGCATCACGGCTGAGTAACGCCCGTTCGGCACCGTCGTAACGCACTCGGTCCTCAGACAGCGCGGCCCGGAGCTCGGCAACAACTGGATCGCCGTCGGCGCTCTTCGCGCCTGGCTCCAGGTTCAAACGTTTACGAACTGAGCTCAGCAGGCCGGCCATGCGTCAGCCCTGCTCGCCTGCGGTCAGTGCTTTGCGTTCTTGGCGACGAGCATGCAGGATCGGCTCGGTGTAGCCCGACGGCTGCTCGGTTCCGGACAACACCAGGTCACAGGCACCCTTGAAAGCGGGGCCGTCGAATGCCGGTGCCATGTTGTCGTAGTCAGGGTCGTCGGCATTCTGACGATCGACCACGGCTGCCATGCGCTTCATGGTTTCCATGACTTCGTCGGACGAAACCACGCCGTGGCGCAGCCAGTTGGCCATGTGCTGCGATGAGATCCGGCAGGTTGCGCGGTCTTCCATGAGACCGATGTCGTTGATGTCGGGGACCTTGGAACAACCAACGCCGTGATCGACCCAGCGGACGACGTAACCCAGGATGCCCTGCGCGTTGTTGTCGAGTTCGGCCTGCTTCTCTTCGGCACTCCAGTTGGTGTCGGTGGCTACGGGAATGTGCAAGATGTCGTCGAGTCCGGCACGGCGTCCGCCGGCAAGGAGTTCCTGCTGCCGAGCGAGCACATCGACCTGGTGATAGTGGGTGGCGTGCAACGTGGCCGCAGTCGGCGACGGCACCCATGCGCAGTTGGCACCAGCCTGAGGGTGACCGATCTTCTGTTCGAGCATGTCGGCCATACGGTCAGGGGTCGCCCACATGCCCTTGCCGATCT
>DNHM01000519.1 GCA_003485885.1 Acidimicrobiaceae bacterium | reverse complement strand
GCGGTCTTTCGGTCATGTTCATCATCGATCTCGCCGACGATTTCCTCGACGATGTCTTCGATGGTCACGATGCCGGCAAGACCACCGTGTTCGTCGAGAACAAACGCAAGATGGCGGTCGTCGCTGTACATCTCGTCGAGCAACGAATCGAGTTCACGAGCTTCAGGGACCACGAATGCGTCGGTCATACAGTCGCTTACGTTCACTGAAGCGCGCTGGTCAGGCGCGACACCCAAGGCCGACTTGACGTGTACGACCCCGAGCACATCATCGGTGTCGTCACCTATGACCGGGAAACGTGAGTGGCCGGTCTGGCTCGAGAGGCGGCAGACATCGGCGAGTGTGTCGTCGCTCTCGACGACAGTGAGGTCGACGCGTGGGACCAGGATGTCACCAGCAGACTTTTCGGCGAATCGGATCGTGCGGGTGAGCCTGGTTACATCTTCTGGGTCGAGTGTGCCCTGTTCGCCCGATGCACGGATCACAAATTCGAGTTCGCTCATCGAAGTGATGCCGTGGAGCTCGTCGCTTGGTTCCATGCCCAACTTCTCGACGATTGCATCGGCCATGCCGTTGACAACCGTGACCACCGGGCGAACGATGAATCCCCACACCGCGATACCTCGAGCGAGGACCTTCAATACTGGGATGGGCTCGGCGATAGCGAGTGTTTTCGGCACAACCTCGCCCATGACCACCTGCAAGATGTTGGCCAGAGCGAACGAGATGGCGACGGTAAGCCAACTCGAGGTGTCTTCGCCGACAAGCGGGTCGATGAGAGGGCTCAGCAGGCGCCGACCAACGGGTGCCGCGAGGAACCCGAAGACCAGGGAGGAGATCGTGATGCCGACTTGCGCGGCGGACAGATGAAATGAGAGTTCTGTCAAAAGCTTTTGCACCGTGGTCCACGGCTTCTTGCCTTCGGACGCTCGCAGCGCGACCTGGGCCCGGTCGACTGCGACGAGCGCAAACTCGTCCGCGACAAAGAACGCGTTGGCGCCGATCAAGGAAATCACGGCAAGAAGTGACAGGGCAGTGCTCAAGAGTTACGGAGTGTAGAACTTCACGGATCGTGTGAGGCTGTTCTTAGCCATGCCGCGCCCGGTGGGCAGTGACGGCCATGTAGTCTGGCGTGATGCGCAAGCGGCTCATGTTGGCTGTGGTGGCCGTGATTCTGCTGTTGGTCGTTCCAGTTGACGCGCAGACGTCGCTGGACCGAGCACGAGAAGACGTCACTGGCGCCACAGACAGGCTCGAGGCCTTCCTCGAGGATCTCGACACGACCCAGCGCCGGGGCAACGAACTCGCGGCCCTGTTTTGGCAGGCACAAGCCGGGCTTGAAGCACTCGACATCGAGATCGTCAACAATGAAGCAGCGGCAGCGGAGTTGGCGACCCAGATAGCTGATCTTCGTGCAGAAGTGAAGATCATCGCGGTTGATCAGTACATGAGTCGAGCCGATGACATCGATGTTGGCGACCATGAGTCTGAGTCCGATCGTGCTGCGGCCGAAGCACTCGCACGACTCGTGATCGGCGTCGACAACACTGCTATTGATCAGCTAGCGGTGATCGGTGCTGAGTCTGACCGGCTGAGCGCATCGCTCGCCATCCAACGTTCGGAGCAGGCAGCGAGGTTGGCCGAGGTGCAGTCGACCCAACAATCGATTGCCGACGAGCTGGAACGGCTCGCGCGGTTGCGCTCCGCTGTCGCTGCCGAGTTGCTTGATCTCGAGGACGCGCTTGGAGAACTGGAACAGGCTGAGTCTGAACGACAAGCTGCCGCAGCGGAACAAGAACGTATTGTCGAAGAACGTCGTCGGGCCGAAGCCGCTGCGGCAGCTGCGGCTGAACTTGCCCGTCGGGTGCCGACACCAGCACCGACCCCGGTACCGACGGTGATGCCGACGCCGACGGTTGTGGCGACGGTGGTTCCCAATCCGCAGTTGCCTGACCCGACGCCGACGGTTGTGGCGACGGTGGTTCCCAATCCGCAGTTGCCTGACCCGACGCCGACGGTCGTTCCTAATCCGCAACCATCAACGCTGCTCACCTCAACCGGAGGCGGCATCGTCTGCCCACTTGGCGGGCCGTTTACTCACATCGATGACTTCAGTGCGCCCCGCGTATACGGCGGTGTCCACCGAGCGAATGACCTGATCGCGGCGCAGGGTACACCTGTATTGGCTGCAGCCTCGGGGTCCATCGATCATCGCAGCAGCAGCGTTGGAGGCATGTCCGCTCACCTCAAAGGCGACAACGGTGACTACTACTTCTACACCCATCTCTCAGGTTACGAGAACGTTGGCGCCGGCTACGTCACGGCCGGAACCGTGATCGGTTATGTCGGCATGACCGGCAACGCCCCGATCCCGCACCTGCACTTCGAGATTCACTCCGGCGGCTACGGCAACTATTCGAACCCGTACGGACCTGTTCGTTCCGCCTGCTTCTAACCAATGTTTCGCGGTCTCACCGACTGTTACTCGGGACTAGAAGCCGGTGGCGTGGAACCCGCCGTCGACATGCACGATCTCGCCTGTCGTGGCGGTGAAGAAATCACTGAGCATCGCGACCGTGGTGCGGGCAACCGGTTCGGTGTTGTTCTGATCCCAACCCAAGGGAGCTCGATCACTCCATGCATCTTCGAGTTCGCTGAAGCCAGGAATTGACTTGGCAGCGATCGAACGAATCGGTCCGGCTGAAATCAGGTTCACCCGGATGCCTTGGGGTCCGAGGTTCTTTGCGAGATAACGAGAAGTGGACTCGAAGGCGGCCTTTGCGACACCCATCCAGTTGTATGCCGGCCACGCAACAGTGGCGTCAAAGTCCATGCCGACGATCGACCCGCCGTTTGGCATGAGCGGCACGACGATCTCGGCAAGTGTCTTAAGCGAATAGGCGGAAATTTCGACGGCGACCGAGACATCTTCCCATGGGGCGTCCATGAATTCGCCACCCAGGCACGACGCAGGAGCAAAGCCAATTGCGTGAACAGCCCCGTCGATGGTGCCGTAGGTATCAGCCAAGGTCTTGGTCAGGTCTTTCACCTGTTGTGGGTCGGTGACGTCGAGTTCAAGTACCGCTGGTTCGGGGTCAAGTTTGCGGGCCGTGCGTTTCGTCAGACTCAGTCCGCGACCGGCGCCAGTCAAGATGACCTCTGCCCCTTCCTGTTGCGCAGTCTTG
>DNHM01000257.1 GCA_003485885.1 Acidimicrobiaceae bacterium | reverse complement strand
GGTTGTCTCGTTTGGTTTGACGTCTCAGAGTTGACGTCTCGTCGGTTCGGATGCCACTGTTCGATGCGCGACTGGTTTCAACCCGACGCCAGTCAAAGCCGCGACCATGGCCGCAGGCAATTGTGAGGAAAGGCTCACCTGCGGTTCTGGTGTGAAACTATTAGGCGCGCCCTCGGTCTTGTGTTCGGTCCGGTAGCTGACCTGGCACCTGGGATCGGGCCACCACATGAATAGGCGTGTGCACAAAGCGACACGGTCCATCTGATGGGCGTATTCCGTGTATCGATTTGGTACACACCACCGGTGATGCGAGCGTTTGGTTAGTGGCAAACAATACGAGTAGCGATGAGGGCACCACGGAGCCTGTAGCAATTGCACCCGAAGCCTGGAAGGCCTTGGCGATAGGTGCCGCTGGGTACGTGCTCGTCGGGTTCAATTCGACGGCCACCAATATTGCGTTCGATGACATCACGGCCTCGTTTCCCGCGGTTGCGGAAACCACGACTGCGTTCGTTTCTTCGGGGTATTTGATCGGGACAGCAGCGTTCCTGCCGCTTGGCGGTCGTATTGCTGACCGCCAGGGCCGGGTCAAGATGTTCCAGCTTGGCGTGATGTTGTTCGCTGTCTCGTCCGTGCTGTCAGCATTAGCTCCCAATGTGTGGGTGTTGATCGCTGCTCGAGTGCTGCAAGCCATTGCAGGAGCGCTGGTCATTCCAGCGTCGCTCTCCATGGTGCTCCCGCTGTTCCCCGCGACCCGCCGTTCCACCGCGGTTGCAGCATGGGCCGCAGCGGGACCGCTCTCTGCCGCGGTGGCCCCAAGTGCATCAGCGTCGATTCTGCAATTCAGCAGTTGGCGATGGTTGTACTTTCTCAGCGCACCCGTGGCCCTGGTTGTGTGGCTGGTCGGGCGTCGTCGGCTGAACGAAGTTGCCGCGCCAGACGCAACCGGCAAGCTTGACATTGTCGGTGCGATTTTAGGCACCGCTGGTATCGCTCTCGTGGTTTTTGGTGTCGGGAAAGGCAAGGACTGGGGCTGGACCAGCGCACTGACCGTTGGCTCCTTTGTGGTCGCTGCAGCAGCGATCATGGCTTTCCTGGCACAGTCGAAACGTCATCCACACCCGCTTATCGATCTGGCTCTATTCCGCAAACGCGAGGTGTGGATGGCGAATGCAGCAAACACTTTGATCTCGGTCTCCAGCCTGGCCATCTGGCTGGTGTGGCCGCTGTACCTGAAGCGAATCTGGGGGTACTCCAATCTGCAGATTGGGCTTGCATTGACCGCCGGACCAATAGCCGCGGCAACAATGACGCTGGCTGGCGGGCGGGTCGCTGACCGGGTTGGTCACAAATGGCCGATTCATATCGGGAGCCTGATTATGGTGTTCTCGGTCGGCTGGTGTTGGCTGGTGTTGGACCAAGACGGTAGTTACGTGACGTCGTTTCTGCCTGGCATCTTGTCGTTCGGCTTCGGCTGGGGATTTTCGTCGCCGACGATGAACAGTTATGCACTCGAATCCGTCCCCGAGTCGACCTGGGGTTCGATGAATGCGGCGTTCAACATGTTACGTAACGTGGCTGGTGCCATTGGTGTGGCTGCAGCTGTCGCGTTTGTTGGTTCGGCTGACCGGCCCGACATCGTGGCAGCGTTTGACCGAGTCTTCCTGTTCTTCTTCGTATCGACAGCCCTCGGAGCGGTGACGATCTTCGCCTTCTATCCACGACAACAACTGGCCCCTGACGGCTGAGACGCCAACGAGGACTGGGCGTCCGCCTAGCCGCCCTATTGGGCTCGAGGCCAGCTGCGCCCTGTTCGAGCTGGGCCGACTACTGTCGGTTCATGGCTCAACACGACCTAGTTATCAAGGGCGGCGAGGTCGTAGACGGCACCGGTGCTGCGCCCCGAACCGCTGACGTCGCGATTCACAACGGCGTGATTAGTGCGGTTGGCCCTGGTCTCCATGGCGACCGAGTCATCGATGCCGATGGCGCGATGGTCACGCCCGGCTGGGTAGATGTACATACCCATTACGACGGCCAAGCCGCGTGGGACAGCGAACTTGACCCGTCGTTCAGCAACGGGGTGACATCGCTCGTTATGGGCAATTGCGGTGTCGGATTCGCGCCGTGCCCGCCAGGTGAACAGCAAACGCTGATCGAGTTGATGGAAGGTGTCGAAGACATCCCCGGCGCGGCGTTACACGAGGGTGTGCCGTGGGGTGCATGGGAAAGTTTCCCCGAGTATCTCGACTTCCTGGGCCAGCGTTCGTATTCCCTCGACATCGGAGCGCAGCTTGCTCATGGAGCGCTTCGCTTTCACGTCATGCGTGATCGAGGTGTCCGTAACGAGGACGCTACCGAGGAAGACATTGCCGCTATGCGCAAGCTCACCGCCGAAGCCGTGGCTGCGGGAGCGATTGGCTTCTCTACGTCACGGACCATCTTTCACCGGTCGCTCGACGGCAGCGCAGTGCCGGGCACCTATGCAACCGCAAACGAACTGCATGCACTAGCCCACGGCATGGCCGACGGCGGTGGCGCAGTGTTCGAGGCCATTACATCGGAATCGATCGGTGACCTAGAGATGCTGGGCGGCGAACGGTTCTCACAACTCCACGAACTCGAGCTACTTGCAGATATCTCACGAGCAACGGGGCAGAAGATCACCTTCACCACGGTGCAGAACCGCGATCGTCCCCATGACTGGCGCCAGGTGCTCGACTTCGTGTCCGACCACAACGCAACCGGTACCAAGCTCTACCCCCAGGTGGCGTCTCGGCCTATTGGCCTGCTGTCGAGTCTCGAGGGATATCACGCGTTCATGCGGCGCCGTAGTTACTTGGAGATTGCCCATCTGTCGGTTGCCGAACGAGCCAAGGCCATGCGGGATCCACAGCTCCGGGCTCGGATCTTGGGCGACGACGATGTTCCTCCAGAGAACCCCGGATCGATGGAGGCGTTGTACGAAGCGCTACAGATGCGCGTACCGGGGATGTACCTGCTTGCGCCGATCGTCGATTACGAACCAACATCGGACCAGTCGTTCCTTGAGATAGCGGCGGCCCAGGGACAGACACCGCTCGAAGCTGCGTATGACTTCTTGTGTGCTGGTGACGGTACAAACGTAGCCACCATGCTTGGTGCCGGCTTCGTAGACCAAAATCTGGACGCGATCCGGGAGATGCTGGTGCATCCTGAGACGGTCACCGGCCTCGGCGATGCTGGTGCACACGTGAAGTTGATCTGTGACGGGTCGATGCCCAGCACTCAAATCACCCATTGGGCACGAGACCGGACTCGGGGCGAGCAGATCCCAGTCGAGTTTCTGGTCGAGAAACAGACACGCCGTAACGCCCGCCTCTATGGCCTCGAAGATCGAGGCACGCTCGAAGTGGGCATGCGAGCAGATGTGAATGTGATCGACTTCGCCAATCTGCAGGTCCGCCGACCGGAAACCCACGCTGATCTACCCGCCAACGGTGTGCGATTTCTGCAGCCGGTATCGGGTTACCTGGCCACGTTCGTGAACGGCGTCCAGACCCGAGCCCATGACACCGACACCGGCGAACGACCGGGTCGGCTCATCCGCAGGCGATAGAGCGACGACCGCCCGAATGAATGACGTGGAACTGGCCGATGTCGTTAGCGGGTGGCAGAGGTTTCCATCTCAGGCTCAGGCAGGCCGCCTTCACCTTCGATATCGATGGTTGGCAGAATCCTGTCGAGCCAGCCCGGTATCCACCAGTTGGCATCGCCCATGAGTTTCATGGTTGCCGGCACAAGTACCACTCGCACGATGGTGGCATCGACGAAGATCGCCGTCGCCAGCCCAAGACCCATCATCTTGATGGTCGGGTCGTCGCCCAGCACGAAACCTAGAAAGACCGAGATCATGATCAGCGCTGCCGAGGTTATCACCCGCGCTGTGCTGGCAATGCCATGGATGACCGAGGAGTCGTTGTCGCCAGTAACGAGGTACTCCTCACGGACCCGGCTGAGAAGGAAAACCTCGTAGTCCATCGATAGGCCGAACAAGATGGCGAACATGAACATCGGTATGAACGAGACGATCGGAACCGTGGACTCCAGACCTATCAGACCAGCACCCCAGCCCCACTGGAATACCATCACCAACACGCCGTACGCGGCGCCGATACTCAGCAGGTTGAGCAGTGCCGCCTTGAGCGGCACAAGAATCGACCGGAACACAAACATCAGCAGCAAGAACGACAACACGATCACCGCAGCAATAAACAACGGCAGTCGGTCATTCACACGATCACCGATGTCAGCGAACCCCGCGGTGGCACCACCTACATGAGCTCGGGCCGGACTGCTGTCGAACAGCGGAGGGATGATCTCGCTGCGGATGCGTTGGACGGTGTCCAACGTGGCGTCATCCTGGGGTGCCGTGTTCGGGAAGGCGACGATGGTCGCAACACCAGCTTCAGTGTTGATGTCGGCAGGCAATACCGCAGCGATGCCGGGGTCAGCCAGGACCTGTGTGCTTAGGTTCTGCACCTGGCTGGCATCTTGCGAGGTGTCAATGGCGATCACCAGAGGACCATTTACGCCCGGCCCAAAACTCTCGGCAACCAGGTCGTAGCCACGCCGTTCGGTGCGAGTATCGGGAAGTGTGCCTTCGTCAGGGAAACCAAGCTGCAGCGACAATACCGGCGCGGTGAGGGCCAGCAGCAACACCGTCACGCCGATGGCATATGGCCAGGCGTTGTTGGCAACGTGCGAACCCCAACGTTCCCAGCCCGGGGTCACATGATCGGTTGCTGCAGCGGCGTCGGCCTTGGCGGCCATGCGAACACGTTTAGAGGTCCGACCGTTGACCCGGTGTCCGGCAAGCCCGAGGAAGGCAGGCAGCAAGGTAATCGACGCAGCGACCATGATTAACACCACGACCGATGTTGCGATACCGGCAGCGGTCATAAACGGCACACCAGAAACGGCTAGGCCGAGAATCGCGATCACGACGGTGCCCCCGGCGAAGATCACGGCTTGACCTGCAGTCGCAGCGGAACGGCCGACCGATTCAGCAACCGTCATGCCTTGACCAAGGAACTCGCGGTGGCGAGTGACCAGAAACAGTGCGTAATCGATCCCGACACCCAGGCCAATCATGCTGGCCATTTGTGGTGCCCAGCTTGGAATATCGACGAGATAGTTGATCAACGACATGCTGCTAATGCCAAGTGCCAGCCCAAACAGCGCCATGCCGATCGGCAGACCCATGGCGATCACGGAACCAAACGCGACGAGCAGGATGATTACCGCTGCCACCAGGCCGATCATTTCACCGATACCTGTTTCGGGTTCTTGGAATGACGAGAACAGATCACCACCCATCTCGACCTGGAGCGGTGAATCTGCGCCTATTTCGAGCCTGAACTCTTTGAGTGCTTCAAGATCGGAGGCACTCAGCTCTTCGATCACGGGGTACTGCACCCGGATGAGTGCAACCCGACCATCCGCCGAGACGCCACCGCTCTGGGCCGCGCTCGCTGGATCGGCGGCAAGTGCAGCTGCTGGATCGGTGGTGAACAGTACGTGCTCGAGTGCCGCTGCACCGGCCTGAATCTCGGCCAGTTCGGCTTGGGCAGAGGCTGACTCGAAGAAGGTTGTCGTTGGGTCGAGCGGTGTGACCACAATTTGGGCAGTCAATCCGGCGCGATCAGATTGTGCTTCGCTCAGCAGCTCGATTGCTTGTTGTGAGTCGAGACCCGGAACTGCGAACGAGTCTTCAAGCTCGCGGCCGAAACCGGCGGACATACCAATAACCAGAGCAGCAAGTGCCACCCACGCACCGATGACGGTCCACGGCTTCTCGGCGGCAAATCGGCCGAGGCGATACAGGGCGTGGGACATGGGGGGCTCCTCGTGACGGACAACTATGGTGCCTTACCTACGATGCCGAGCGGCGGAATTGCGGCCAGCATAGGTTTTGGGTCAGTCAGCTGGTTGCCTAAAGTCCTCACCGGCGATGGATGGAGAAACCCTTGACTGACCCTTCTGCCTTTGACTCGGACGCCGCCCACACCTTCATTCGCGAACATGCTCGCCCGGTTGAACAAGCCGTCCATGCAGTGTTGTTCGGAAACGGTGACCCATCAGCGGTGGTTGACAGTCTTCTGCCATATCGCAACGACGACGGCGGCTTCGGCCATGGGCTTGAACCGGACAAGCAGGTACCGGATAGCCAGGCACTCGACGTGGAGATCGCCTTCGAACGGATGGCCACTGCTGGCGCCTTGGCACCTGAAGTTCTTGCACCGGCGTGTGACTGGCTGGCCACGATTGCCGACGATCGAGGTGCAGTACCCATACTGATGCCCAACTCGAACAGACACCCTCGGGCTGCTCACTGGAATGCAGCGGCCTATCTGCCAGCACTGAACCCAACGGCAGCGATTGCCGGCCATGCCCATGCGATAGGTGTGATGCACCCGTCACTAGCCGGTCACTCTCGACCAGTATCGCCTGTCATCGGAGCATCGTGTGTTAAGAAGTTTAAGCCCAGTTGATCTTTAAACGAAGGAATGATAGAAGTGGAAACGAGCACTCCAATTGAATTGATGAAAATGCGTGCAGCGGACGCCCGCATGATCGTGATGTCTTTCACCATTTCCCACGTCGGACTCGCACTGGTCTTGGGACTAGGTGGCGCTGGCCTTGAGGACTCTGGAGTCCAACTTGCACTTGCGACTTGGATCGTCCTCGGCTCACTCTGGTGCATTGCCTTTTTAGATGATGCAATGCAGGATTTGATGGCGGCGTCAAGTGACATCACCGGCTTCGCCGAGTCCGCCATGGGTAAGCGGATGGAAAAGGCGCCAATCGTCGTGTTCCGCATAGTAAATGTTGCGGTAACTAGTCTGATTGTGATTGCGGAGCTGCTCGCTATTTATTGATCTGGGGATTGAACCGAGACATCGGTGTCTGGTGCGACAATGAGTGGCGGTATGTTGTGGCGGCGGCTGGTTGGGGGCACCGCCGAAGTTGCCATCGACCGGGCAGCGCGA
>DNHM01000188.1 GCA_003485885.1 Acidimicrobiaceae bacterium | reverse complement strand
GTCGCTGGGCATCACCTCCAAGTGTGGCCCAGAAAGAACGAGTTCGCTCCCGCACCGCTGCTCGATCAGAGGTAGGTTGGCGGTGTGGCAGACAATCATCATCATCACGAACACATGGTGCACAACCATCGCGATGTTCAGGGTGGCACCGCTCGGGCTGCGGTATTCGGCATTAGCGATGGCCTCGTGTCCAACGTTGCATTGATTATTGGCGTCGCTGCCGCCGATACCGGAAGTTCAACGGTTGTTGTAGCCGGAGTGGCTGGCCTACTGGCTGGCGCAGCCTCGATGGCCGCTGGCGAATATGTGTCCGTCAAAGCCCAGAGTGAACTCATCGAGTACGAACTCGATCGGGAGCGAATCTCGATCGCCGAGAAACCCCAGCTAGAAACACGTGAACTGGCTGCGATCTATACCAAACGAGGCATCCACCACGACCAGGCCATGCAGATGGCCGAAGCGGTGCACGCCGATCCCGAGATCGCGCTCGAAGTCCACGCTCGCGAAGAACTCGGCGTCGACCCCAGTGAAACCGGTCAACCGATCGCTGCCGCAGCCAGCAGCTTTGTCGCCTTCTCTATTGGTGCATTGATCCCGCTACTTCCCTGGCTCTTCGGCGACGGGACAACCACGCTGATTGTGTCGGTCCTGCTGGCGCTCGCTGCCGCTGCCGGTGTGGGACTTGCACTGGCATTCTTCACCGGCAAGTCCAAGATTCGGACCGTGGCCCGTCAGGTCCTGCTCGGCAGCGGTGCGTGCCTGCTGACCTGGCTCATCGGAAGTTTGCTCGGCGCCTCAGTCAGCTAGTTTTGACCTATGAGCTCCGAGTCGACACGCCCTATGCCCCAAGGTGCCACCATCTCGGTAAGTGGTCACCCGTTCGACGAGACGTTGGCCTTCTTCACCGATGAACTCGGGTTTCGACTCGACCGAATCAGCCCTGCAGATAACCCCACGATGGCGGTCGTTTCCGGTGGCGGCCTCAGTTTGCTCCTCGATCCCGATGTTGCGGAGTCCACCGCCGTCGTCTATCTCGAGACGGGAGCAGCTCCAACAGTCACTGCACCTAATGGTGTCGAAGTTCGGTTCGTGGACCCTGCGGTCGACACCGTCGTGATTCCTGCTCTTGTCCCCGAGTTGGTCATCTCGTCGGCGGGTGATGAGTCGAACTGGATCGTTGGTCGGGCCGGTATGCGCTACCGCGATCTCATCCCGTCACGCCTGGGTGGCAGGTACATCGCTTCACACATCGAGGTGTGCGACGGCGGGCCGGTTCCCGATCTGGTGCATCATCACGCCATTCGTTTTCAAATGATCTTCTGCCATCGCGGTTGGGTCGATGTCGTCTATCAGGACCAAGGGGCGCCGTTTAGGCTCAACCAGGGCGACTGTGTGCTTCAGCCTCCACATATCCGACACCGTGTGCTCGAGAGTTCCGCAGGTGCGCAGGTCGTCGAGATTGGTTGCCCAGCCGAACACGACACGTTCTTTGACTACGAGGTGGATCTTCCGAACAGTACGGTCGACGTCGACCGTGATTTTGGTGGTCAGACGTTCGTTCGCCATCAGTCCACCCAGGTGCCATGGGGTCCGTCCGTACACCCCGGATTCAAGGTCCAACACACAGCGATCGACCGTGCGACCAAGGGTTTGGCCAGTGTGCGGGTCTTGCGCAGCTCCGGTGAGAGCTCGACCTCACCAGCCCGGCACGACGGTGACTTCTGGTTCCTCTTCGTGCTCGATGGATCGACCGGTTTTTCAGTCGACGGCTCGTCCGACGCAGTCCCACTGAGCACCGGTGACAGTATCGCGGTACCTGCTGGCGTCACCTGGTGTCTCCGAGATGCCTCGGCCGACCTTGCCATACTCGAGGTCGTTGTTCCCTGATCCTGATAGCGCTGATCCCAGCTAGCACCGAAACCAGTGTTACGGGTTACGGGTTACGGGTTACGGTCAAGTGTCGATCTGAAACACGCCGCTGAGCGCTTGGAGCTGCTGGTGGCGCACCGTGAACCAGGCCCACTTTCCGCGTTTCTCCCGGCTTAGCAGGCCGGCCTCTACGAGCACCTTGAGATGGTGGCTCACCGTGGGTTGCGAACGGTCGAGTGCTGCCGGAAGGTCACATGCACACGCTTCGCCTGACCGAGCGATGAGATGCATTAGTCGCAGTCGCACTGGATCGGCCAACGCCTTGAGCATGACCACGATCTCGTCGGCTTCGTCTTCGGTGAGGGCCGGGTCATCGAGCCCGGGACAACACAACTGCGGGAGCGATGGCGCAACGATCTGTTTTGTCTGCGGCACGTCACCAGTGTGCCATACAAATTTCATATTGACATCTGTCAATATAGAGGTAACATATTGACCATGATCAATATGACAGAAGCTCCTCCCACCCAGCGACTCCAGCTGGCCCTCAATGTCACCAACCTCGAAGAGTCCATTGCGTTCTACACCAAATTGTTCGGCACCGAGCCCGCCCGACTCCGTCCTGGTTACGCCAACTTCGCTATCGCCAATCCCCCACTCAAGCTGGTGCTCTTCGAAGGAACCGAAGACGGCACTATCAATCACCTCGGCGTCGAAGTCACCACGTCGGATGAAGTCATTGCCGCAGAACAACGACTGATCCAAGCCGGGCTTGAGACCACCGGCATCGATGACACCGTCTGTTGTTACGCGGAGAAGACCGAAACCTGGTTGCACGGTCCCGATAACACTCGGTGGGAGTGGTACGTGCGCACCGGCGACAGCGAGCAGATGCAGAACGAAATCATTGGCACCGACGGCCCCACCATCTGTTGTGCCCCCGAACCTGCACCAGCCGAGACATCAACCGCCTCCTGCTGCTGAGCCACAATCCATCGGAACAATCACCATCGCGTTGTTCCGGTGGCACTTCGCTCGTGACCCTGACAGGCAGTCGAC
>DNHM01000082.1 GCA_003485885.1 Acidimicrobiaceae bacterium | reverse complement strand
CAAGGCAACGACCGAACAGGTTCTTGCTGAAGTCGCTGGTGCCGAGGGGATCGATCGTCGCGGCCTCATTCTCAAGCTGCTTACCGGCCTCAAGCAGATCACCAATCACCCAGCACAATTCTTGGGCGAGACCGGCCCCCTCGATGCCAGGTCAGGCAAACTCGATGCCCTCGACGAACTGTTGGCCACTGCCGATGCTGCTGGCGAGTCCACCCTGATCTTTAGCCAGTACGTGGCCATGGCCAAGCTGATCGCCGAACATCAACAGGTGCGGGGTCGACAGATTGCGGTGCTCCACGGCGGACTATCGGTCAAGGCCCGTCAAGAACTTGTCGACCGGTTTCAGGCTGGCGACCTTCGTATCCTCATGTTGTCTCTCAAGGCAGGGGGCACTGGTTTGAATCTGACTGCGGCAACCAATGTGGTCCATTATGACCGTTGGTGGAATCCGGCGGTCGAAGATCAAGCAACCGATCGGGCGTACCGGATCGGTCAGACCAAGGCCGTGACCGTGCATCGCATCATCACCGAAGGCACCGTCGAGGACCGGGTCGCGGACTTGTTGACGGCCAAGCGCAAACTGGCTGCGTCTGTCACCGGAGCTGGCGAAAGCTGGATCGGCAACCTCGACGACGACGACCTAGCCGAGCTCGTGCAGTTGTCCGTGTCATGAATGTCTCTGTCGTGAGTAGGCGCTGATGGCCAAGGTTCGCAAGTTCGGAAACACTTGGTGGGGCAAGGCGTGGCTCGACGCGCTTGAGCAACGGGCCCTCGTCGACCCGAATCGCCTTCCTCGGGGTCGCACCTACGCTCGACAGGACCGAGTGCGCGAGATCGAGCTGTCACCGGGCGAGCTCCGCGCTCACGTGTGGGGCACTCGGGAAGATCCGTACACCACAACACTTTCCATGCGGGTGTTAACCGAGGCCGAGTGGGACACCATCTTGGAACTCGCCATGAACAAGGCCAGCAACATCGCGGCACTGCTCGCTGGAGAGGTGCCACGGGAGATCGGGGACCATGTGCTTCCCGATCGCGGCGACCTTGGCCCCGAGTGTTCATGTCCCGATTGGGCTGAGCCGTGCAAACATGCCGCGGCGTTGTGTTATGTCGCCGCTGACATGTTCGATGCCGACCCCTTCGCTCTGCTCACACTCCGTGGCCGCAGCCGCGACGCCGTGCTGACCCAGGTGCGAGCTCGCCGTAGCGAACGCCTGGGCGTCGATCTCACCCCGTCGAGCGATCAGCCACGCGGTGCCGACCCAACCATCTCCGGGTCGCAGGCCTTTCGCCGACAGACTGTTTCGCTCCAGCAGTCAGCGCCGCTACCGAGCCGGCCTGGTTCCATGGTCTCGCTGGCGGTAGATCCCAGCGCAGATGCTGGCATCGATACCGACGAGCTCGCCGACCTGGTCAGCGACGCTGCCGAACGGGCATGGTCCATGCTGGCAGGTGGCAGCGAAAGTGGGCTCGATCTGAGCGTGGGAGCCGACGTCGTTCGTCGAGCAGCGCGCGGTAACACCGACCGGATCGCCGAGGCCACCGGTCTCGATCCGAACGAGTTGCACGCTGCGGTCGCTGCGTGGCGCATCGGTGGGCTCGCCGGGTTCACCGCGCACAAGGCAAAACTCGAGGTCGACCCAGCCGCAATGGCACGAGGGCAACAAAGCTTGGGCGACGGCGCCCGAGTCCGAGGTAATACCACCAGCCTGGGCACGACCCAGTTACGGCTCGATGCCGACGGGCGGTGGTGGCGTTTCACCGCCGACGATCGGCTCGGCTGGTTGTTAACCGATGGGCCTGCCGACGACCCCGACGACTTCGTCTGACATGGTGGGGCCCCACCCTCCTTGGAGCGACGAGTGATGATCTATACCAATGTTTGAGGAAACCAATGTTTGAAGATGCACGGGGCCTTCGGCTCACCACGACCAGCGCCGATGCTGCGGCCGCGTTTGATGCCGCTGTCACTGACTATCTCGACTATCGATCGTCCGCGTTCGGTCAGCTCAAAACAGCACTCACAGCCGACCCAGAATTCGTGATGGCGCTGTGTTTCCGTGCCTGCTTCTTCCAGATGATGGAAACAACCGCGGTCCGGCCCAAGGTCCAGGGCTGGCTCGACGACATGCAGCCATTACTCGCCGACGTGACCGAACGAGAGCGATCACATGTCCAAGCGGTGCAAGCATGGGTCGACGGCGACATCATCGGAGCGACCAGCACCTGGGAAATGATCCTCGCCGAACACCCGTTGGACATCGTTGCGCTCAAACTGCACCATTATCTGACGTTCTGGACCGGCCGCTCCCAGGCGTTGCGAGCTGTCACCGCGGGCGTGCTTCCTGCCTGGGATCCGTCCATCCCGGGATATGCAAGTGTCCTGGGTATGCACGCCTTCGCGCTCGAAGAGACTGGCAACCACATTGGCGCCGAAGCGATTGGCCGCGAAGCCGTGGAGCGGAATCCCAACGACTTGTGGGCCATCCACTCGGTTGCCCATGTGCTCGAAACCCAAGGCCGCTCCGCCGAAGGTGTTGCTTGGCTCGATTACCCGACCGATGCCTGGGACGACCGCAATCCCTTCCGTGCCCATGTGTGGTGGCACGCCGCGCTGTTCAACGCTGCTCAGGCGAACTATGACAAGGTGCTGTCGTTGTACGACACCGAGATCAGTTCAGTGAACACTGCACAGAATGCCGACGTCCAGAACCTGGCGTCGTTG
>DNHM01000243.1:5449-6724 GCA_003485885.1 Acidimicrobiaceae bacterium | reverse complement strand
GGCTTCGGCCCGGCGAAGGGCTGAGCCGTGGATGGCGTCGTGTTCGGTCGGACGGCCAGCACGGGTGTCGTACAGCATGGACGTGCCGCCATCGTTGCCACTGTTGATGAGCCGGTCGATAATCGCTTCGGCACCATCGGGATCGAGGTCGGCTCCATCGGCACGGGCGATCTGCCAGCACTCTCGGACTGTCTCGATGGCGATCGGACGGATCGCCGGGTCACCTACAACCGACAATGTGCGACCGGTGAGTGCGGTGAGTCCGTTCAACAACACGTTAAAGCTCAGCTTCCGCCACTTCTCGGTAGCGAATGCGCTTGTCGGCCGGACCTCGGCCTGCGACTCGGCGAACAACTCCAACAGAGCGTCGCCGTAGGGCTGATCTGGCACGAAGAGGTGACCAGCCGAGCTGTGTTTGATATGGCCCGGTTCAAGAAGTTCGGCGCCGCAGTAGACAACGGTCGGGATCGTGGGGGCTCCGTTCGTATACGCATCGGCCAGGTCATGTTCGATGCCGTTCTGCACCACCAACACCTTGGTATCGGCTCCACACAGCCGGCTGAGCCACGCAGCGGCACCAGGAGTTTGGTGGGCCTTCACGCTCAACAGAACCCATTCGACCGTCGATGTGATCGCAGCGGGATCGGTCACGACGGTGGCTTCGATGTCCAACGGGAACTGTGGCGACTCGATCACGTATCGGTCGAACGGCCGGCGGGCACACGCGATTACGTCATGTCCGGCAGCTGCGAGATGACCTGCAAAGAACACACCAACTGAACCGGGGCCAACAACTGCAATACGTGCCATGACCGCACGCTAGTGCCCGAGCGGTGGCCGAGTTGTGCGACGACGAGCGGCTCAGGCGCCGTCGGGATCCGTTCCTAACCACCGTCGGATCTGAGCACGTTGTTTGTGGTCACGTTCACCAATGATCCGCAGATCGGTCATACGTTGCAGCGTGAGGTCAGAAAAGGTGCGAGCAATAGCTTCAGCGTCGAGCGGGCTGCCATCACCTTCGGCCCCTAGGAGCGACTTTGCGACGTAGTCGAGGTGTCGGCGTGACAAGGTGTCGCCTGTCGAACGCGAGCGGTCACGGGCCGAACGGGTCAACCGATTGACCGACCGAGCGTTGGACTCAAGTTTTCCGATCCGCCGCCACGCCTCGGCAAGCTGGACAAAGAGCGTCTCCCACCGTGGCGCTTCGAGCAGCGGGAAGCCGGCGTCGACCCGGCGCAGTGCACGGGCCCCACCGGGAACATCGTTCGTGAGCGT
>DNHM01000243.1:0-5356 GCA_003485885.1 Acidimicrobiaceae bacterium | reverse complement strand
CTCAAAACCGCTTCAGGGATTGACTGCAACAAGAACTGTTTGAAACTCCCAGCGCCGAACCACCCATCACTGATCTCCGCGCCAAACTCAGCCTGCAGCCTCCAGGCCAGCGAGGCCAGATCCACCGGCCGGTCGAGCTCTGACCACCGAGCCACCAGGACCGATGCAGCATCTGCCGCTTGTTCACTCTGGAGATCGAGTGCAGACGTATCAGAGGAACCCGGTTCTGTGACGGCTGCCTGGTCGAGTCGGTCGAGCTCGCTACGGAGGTCCTCGGCGATGTCGTCGAGCGTGGCGAACAGGTCAGCCATTCGTTTACTCAATACCTCGACCAACGGCGGCAGCTCGCCGTCCTTGCTATAGCTGTCTTCATGGGTGAGTTCACCCCAGCTGTCTTGGAGCAAGGTTCGGACCTGTAGCTCAATGGTCACCGGAGTGGCCTTGTCTTCGATATCGATGCCGACTTGCAGGTTCACGTGCCAACCCCGATAACCGGACTCCTTTGGTTCAAGGACATAGTCACGCTCTGACGTTGGATCGAAGCACAACCCCATCGCCGGCTTCCCCGGCAGCGGCAACCCATCGAGAGCGGCCTGGACCATCTCAATATCTCGCAGGTTCGTGCAGGTAATCCGCAGACCGACCAGATCCCGGATCGCCGTCGGTACGTCGTCAACCGTTGTGATCGTGCCTTCGCGGAGCAGCCGTTTCAGTTTGCGCCACGCCCGGCGCTTGGATTTCACCCGACCGGAGATGCGGCGAATCCGAGTTCGGTCGCGATCTGACAGGGCCTCGTCGAGGGTTGCTTGCAACGAGGTCATTGCCGCAGCCAACGCCGGATCGAGCACCAGCGTCCGGTACTCGTCGTACCAGGTTCCGAAATCGGCATATCCGATCGAGGCCTGGGTCTCTGGGGCAGTCATCGGTGTGATCCTATGCCTGCACAGTCGGCGGAACGGGACACCCCCAACGCCCCCGGACTACGAGAAGATTTTCCAGCGACCAGCAGGTTGGTGAAGCGCGTGGGTGTCGAACGTCCGCTAACTGTCGACCGAAAACCGTTACGACCACATCTCGTCGCTGCTAGACCGCCCCGTCCTGCTAGACACCAGTGGGTGGTACAACAACTGATCGCCTCGGATCTCGACGGCACCCTGTTTGGTCCCGACAGTGTTCCCGAGCCTCGCACTGTCGCCGCCGTAAACGCAGTCGTCGATGCCGGGTACATCTTCGTGGCCGTCACCGGTCGCAGCTATTTCGGGGGTGCAGACCGGGTGACCAATAGCGGGGCGAACGCCCACTGGTTCATTGGCTCCAACGGTGGCCACCGCATGCACCTGGCAACCCGGATACTCGAAGAACGTTTGTTGTTCACTGAGCACGATGTGCGCTCGATGGTGAACGATCTACCGCGAGACCTTGCCGGCATCGGGTTCGGCTTCGAACATGACGGCGGCTTCAGTTACGACGCTGGCTTCCGTGCGGTTTTCCCCACTGCGTTCGACGGCGGCCCCCGTCAGGACACAGCCGTGTGGGCGTCACACGACATCGGCAAGATCTTCGTCAGTCACCCCACGCTCACGTCTGAGGAATTGATCGACGTCTCCACCCACCTTGTTCCTGAAGGCACGCACGTCACGACCTCGGGCACGTCGTTCGTGGAGCTCACCCCGCCAGGCGGCGACAAGGCAATGGGTTTAGCCCGCCTATGCGCCAAACTCGAGATCAATGCTGCCGATGTTGTTGCCTTTGGCGACAACAACAACGACGTGTCCATGTTGGGGTGGGCAGGTCGAGGTATTGCTATGGACAACGCAACACCCGACGCAAAGGCAGCCGCAGACGAGATCACGGCAACCAACACCGACTTTGGCGTCGCCGTCATTCTTGAAGCACTCGTGTAGCGGCCTCCCAAGCAGGGGGCCGAGTGAGGGTCACGTGCTTCAGTTGGCGGTGACCTGGCGGATCATTGCGACGAAAGCCGTGAGCAGCCCACCCAGGACAACCGCCTGCAATGCAACAGAGCGGGCCGGTGCAATCGAAGCCAGGGCCGACGCGCCGACTCCAATCAGCAACGCCACACCAACCACCGTTGCCACCTCCTGCACTCGGTGAGCGGTTGCTTCAGCTGTGTTACGGGCACCACGACGTCGTTCAATGGCCTCCCACGACACTTCCATGGTCACGTACCACCAGCAGCCAAGAGCGATCGGCCGCATCCAGGACGACTCCTCGGCGAAACCAGACTCGAGCACGATGCCACCGACCATCGGCAGCGAAGCTGAAGCGACCCACCGGGCTGATCCCAGGATGAGGAACGTGAGATGCAAAAGCATCGCAACGGCCATGAGCGGTACGACAGCGGTCATCGCTTCCGAGGCTGTGGCCACCATCGCTGCCACAGCGCCCATCCCCATCGCTGCTGCCAGCACCGTGACCCACATACCGTCGCGCCTCATGAGCGGCCCCTGACTCGACCACCATGGCGGCGCCGCATCAGCTGACCGAGCACAACGTCGAGGTTTTCATCGCCGTCCCAACCAGCAACCGCCACCCCTTGTTCGGCCATACGATCACGAAGCATTGACCGCTCGGCATCCCAGAAGCTACGAGCCACCGACTGGGCATACGGCGCATCAACAGACTGGTCATCGGTTGGCACACATTCGATAACCGCCACGTCATGGCCTCGACCACGCGCGGTAAATATGGCCTCGACAAACCGGTCATCGAGCAACGGGGTGAACGCGATGATGAATGACCGCGGCGGAAGTGCCCGCGCCGGCAAGATGGGGAGTTCCTTATCAGCAGCATTCGCATACAGCCCCGTGGCCAGGATCGCATCGGTCAAACGCTGCAGCTGCACTCGGCCGGTGGCTGGGCTTACCCACCGCACAACACCACCAAACTCGACGAGCCCGACCCGGTCAGTGACCGCAAGGTGGCTCTCTGCGATCGCGATCGATGCATCAACGATCAGACCAAAAATCTGCCGCACATCATGACCGCTCTCAACGAACGAGTCGACAAGCAAAATCACATCGGTCGCCCGATCGAGATGCCGTTGTGACACCCACAGGTCGCCAGTGCGAGCGCTTGCTCGCCAGTTGATATCGCGTACCGAGTCGCCGGCAGCGAACTGTCGAATGTCTGCGTACTCGATGCCTTGGGCCGACTCGCGCGACCGGTGTGTTCCCGACACGCGCCGCACCAGCCATGGTGCAATCAGTTCCTTCAGCTGACGAGGAGTCGGATGCACACGAATCGCCCTGCGTTGGCGCATCACCGCCCGGCTTCGGAACAAGCCGTATGCGTGGGATGACTCGACGTCCATAGCCCCCAGATCATGGGTTCCCCACTCCTGCGCAGGCATCTCAAACGTGATGTCTGTGGGGCGCCTTGCCGACACCAGATCAACCACCGGGCGAATCGCTTCTGTGCTTGTCACAAAACTCTTGCTTGGCTGCGGGGCAACGGCGACGACTGCGTTGGACTCGGCGGTGACCGTGACCTGGACCTCGACGACGTCGCCCACCATCAGTCGGTCCTGGACAACCGCAATCTGGACCTGCACGTTTGGGTCGCGTTCATGCATGATTCCGAGCGCACACAAAACAAGCCACGGCGCCACAAACAGTGCAACTTCGGGCATACCCACCAACACCGCGATCACCGCGCCGGCCAGGCTGAGCAGCACCGACACAATCAGCCGGTCGGTTGCGGAGCGTCTCATTCAGTGGCGGAAGGTTGGTGTGTTGCAGTGGGCAGTGTTGTTGGTGTGGGAACTGACGCCAGGATCTCGCGCACGACTTCGGATGCTTCGACACCGCGCACCCACAGCTCAGGACGAAGGACGATCCGATGGGCCAACGCGGGAATGGCAATGGCTTTCACATCGTCGGGAGTCACGTAGTCGCGTCCATCGATCACTGCGGTCGCCCGACCGAGCTTCACCAACGCCTCAACGCCGCGCGGGCTCGCACCTGCGTGTACTTGGCCGCCGGAACGGGTGGCATGCACCAAGGCAACGCAGTAATCGATGATCGAGTCGGACACCGCGACATCTTCCATCGCTGCTTGCAGCCCCAACACCTGTGCCTCGTCGACTACGGCATCGAGCGTGACATCGTCGGTTCGACGTGCAAGTCGCCGACGGATGATCTCAGCCGCGTCGGCATCGTCCGGATACCCGATCGAGGTTCGTAACAGGAACCGATCGATCTGGGCCTCGGGCAGCGGATAGGTGCCTTCGAACTCGATCGGATTCTGGGTCGCCAAGACGAGGAAAGGTCGGGGCAGTGGGTGTGACACACCGTCGACGGTGACTTGTCGTTCTTGCATTGCTTCGAGCAATGACGCCTGAGTTTTTGGCGGTGCCCGGTTGATCTCGTCGGCGATGATCACATTGTGGAAGACAGGTCCCTGCCGGAAGGTGAACTCGTGACTCTGCTGGTTGTACAGCAAGCTGCCAGTCACATCGGCTGGCATGAGGTCGGGCGTGAATTGCACCCGCCCAATGGTTAGGCCCGTCACTTGTGCGAGTGAACGAGCAATCAACGTCTTCCCCAGCCCAGGCAAATCTTCGAGCAACACATGGCCACCTGCCAGGAGGCCACTGAGCACAAGCTGGAGCTGCGGCCGTTTGCCAACCACCATGGTCTCGATCGCGTCGAGGATTGTGGCGCAAGTCGTGGCGGCATCTTGCACTGTTGTTGTGGACGCCGAGTTGTTGGTGGTCATGCAGCCTCTTCTGTTCGAGCACCCGAAGGATGAGTGAGCAGCTCGATGAGATCGTCGAGTTCTTGGAGTGTTGGTGTTCGATGTTTGGTCGATAGGTCGATCATCCAGCCAAGATCACCGAGCACTTGCCGAGCACGTTCTGGCTGGGTGTGCCGGTCAATGCCATGGGTCACCGGCAGGAAGTGATCGGCCAATGCAACAATTCGCGGCTGGAGTTGCTGGGTAAAGGCACGGTCATTGTCACGTGCTCGAAGTAACAAACCCTCGACGGCCCGCACCTCGCGAAGACGCGAGTCAGCAACAACCGGCTTGCGTCGACGCAAGATAAACAGCGGGTTGAAACGTGCCGGCACTAGTGGCACTCCCTCAAGCAAACGACGCACGCTGGCGGCCGCAAACCAGATGACGAGACAGGCGAGCCACAACCGAAGTGAGACCGCCCGCTGGTCACCGTTCAAGACGGCCATCAGACCACCAACGGACACCGCCCAGAAGAGCACGTTCAGAACCGACCGACGACTCATGCACGGCTCGCCAACGACGCCTGGGCTCGCCGGAGTGCATCGGCGGCATCGTCCTGTTGAATCTTTGAGATCGGACGGGCCGAGAATCGGGC
>DNHM01000130.1:4775-9311 GCA_003485885.1 Acidimicrobiaceae bacterium | reverse complement strand
AACAATTCGGCTCGTCGACTGCTAGCGGCGGGAGAGGGTGGTGACCAGTCCGGCGACCAGGCTTGCCCTTTCGACCATGGCTTCAACGACCAGGTACTCGTGATCAGCGTGTGCACCGCCGCCGACTGCGCCAAGACCGTCGAGGGTCGGCACACCAATCGCTGCTGTGAAGTTGCCATCGCTGCCGCCACCGACGGAGGTGCCTTCGATTCCGGGTATGACGTCGCGGGCCATGGCGAACAACTCGGCCGATGCCGACTCGGGCATCGGCGGCCGGTTTACCCCGCCGGTAACGGAGATGGTGGCCTCGCTCAGGTGGGGTGCGAGGGCTGCAAAGGCGGCTTCGACACGGTCCTTCTCGTCAGCCGATTCGACGCGTACATCGACGATGACCTTGGCTGCGGCGGGAACGACGTTGTCGGTTGTGCCTGCGGTCGCGACCGTTGGAGTAACCGTGGTGCCGATGTCAGGGCGACCGATAGTGGTGATGTCTATCACCTGATGTGATGCTTCGATGAGAGCGTTGACCCCGGCCTCAGGTTCGAGACCGGCGTGGGATGCTCGGCCCTTTATCTCGACGTGGAAGGTGCCGCAGCCTTTGCGGCCAATCTTGATTGCTCCGCCGTCGGCTGCTCCTTCGAGAACAAGCACGGCGCCACATGCGAGCGCTCGTTCTTCGATGAGCGCCCGGGATGCGTGCGAACCGATCTCTTCGTCGGCGCTCATCAGGATTTCGACGCCAGACCAATCGTCGACCATCGCCACGCCATGTACGGCCTGCACGATGCCGCCGAGCATGTCAAACACGCCAGGGCCAGTTGCATGGCCGTCTTCGACCTTGAACGGTCTGCGCTCGAGTGTGCCCAGTGGGAAGACGGTGTCGTGATGGCCAAGGATCAGGACCTTGGGTTCGCCTCCACCAGACCAATGCACATGTGGCCCGGCAGCGCTCTCGATCAACGTGGCTGCTCCGCCCAGGTGCTTCTCGATGAGATTGGCGACGGCCTTGGCCGACGTGGCGAGGGCATCGAGATTTCGCGATGGCGATTCGATCTCGACAAGCGTTTTGAGGTCGGCAAGCATTGCATCGACGCTGGCATCGTTGGTCATCTGCATGGTCATACCGTCAATCGTAGAGCGGCGCCAGCAACCAACGCGACCCGAAACGCACACCCAGGGTCAGACCCTCTATGTCTGTTGCCGTCGGCGTGAAGGCAACGCTGGGCACCTCTGCCACAAGCCTCAGTGCTGAAACTCTGAACCACCCAATAGCGAAGCGTGACGTATTGGGTGACCCTGCACATCACCAGTGAAGTTCGCAACCACCAATGCTTGACGCCGGATGCTTTGGCCCCTGGGTAGCGTCACGAGATGGTCATGGCGCATGTTGGAGCGGCTCGATACGGTGGCAGCGATGCGCATAGCGACTTGGAATGTGAACTCGCTTCGCTCGCGTGCTGATCAGGTGCTGCCGTGGCTCCTCGCACGGGACATCGATGTCGCACTGCTGCAAGAGACAAAATGCGGCGACGAAGCCTTTCCCTTCGATCAGCTCACCGACCTGGGTTACGCGTCGGCACACCATGGCGTGAACCATTGGAACGGCGTTGCGATCATCAGCCGACTTGGGCTTGACGACGTGACCCGTGGTTTTGTGACGAAGCCGGAGTTCGACGAACCTCGGCTGATCGCCGCTACTTGTGGCGGTGTGCGGTGCTGGTCGGTGTATGTACCCAATGGTCGAGCTATCGAAAATCCCCATTTTGGCTACAAACTCACCTGGCTAGATCAGTTGGCGGCTGAGCTTCGCTCGCAGGATGCACCCGGCAGAGCTTCGTTGGCTGCCGGTGACTTCAACGTCGGCATGACTGATCTCGACTTCTATGACGCCAAACGGTGGAAGAACAAGAAGCACGCAACCGATGAAGAACGGGCTGGAGTCCAAGGGATCATGGACCTGGGCTTTACCGATCTGGCACGAGCCGAGTATCCGAACGATCCAATGTTTACCTGGTGGAACTACGTCGGAACCCAATTTGCCAAAGACAAAGGATTGCGCATCGACCTTGCACTGGGATCCGCAACGGTGGCTGCACAAATCGATGATGTATGGGTCGACCGCCATGCCCGCGATCCACTGGTCGTCCATCCAGCCAAACCGTCAGACCACGCACCCCTCATCATCGACCTGGGGTAGTCAGCGTGGCGACTCGTTCCTCGCCGAAACCCTGATGGATCAGATCTACCCGCGGGGGACGTCGATCCACGGGACGTCCTTGTCGACGCGCGGTTCGCCTGGCAGGCCCAGGACCTGTTCGCCAAGGATGTTCTTCATGACTTCACTCGTGCCACCCTCGATGGTGTTGGCACGGGCTCGCAAGAATGCGTAGCCAGCACTGTCGCCGATCATGTCGGTGGTCTCAGGTCGACGGAACGTGTAGTCGTAGTCGAGTTGGCCGGCCATACCTTGCAGGTCCACGGCCTTCTCCCAGATGTCCTGGTTGACGTAGGCCATCATGGCCTTACCGACTGAACCTTCGGGACCAGGGTTACCGGAACGGGCTGCCTGTGCGGCTCGCATGTTGGTCAAACGAAGAACTTCGGCTCGGATCCAGAGCTGTGTGACCTCGTCTCGTACGACGGCAGAGTCGACGCCGCTCTTCTTGTAGACGTCGATGAGCTTGCCAATTGCGCCGCCGCCGGTGAGCAAGCCGCCACCGCTGCCGGAGCCGCCGATCGCCGTGCGTTCGTTCATGAGCGTGGTGAGCGCTGCGCGCCAACCTTCGCCCTCGGCGCCGATGCGATGCGCATCGGGGACACGCACGTCGGTCATATAGACCTCGTTGAACTCGGCCTCGCCAGTGATCTGGCGGAGCGGACGTACATCGACGCCCTCGGCCTTCATGTCGAGAGCGAAGTAGGTCATGCCGCGGTGTTTACGCACGTTTGGATCGGTCCGGGTGACCAACATGCCCCAGTCGGCAATGTGTGCCAGCGTGTTCCAGACCTTCTGACCGTTGATGATCCACTCATCGCCGTCTTTGAGCGCTTTAGTGCCAAGGCCAGCGAAGTCAGAACCAGCGCCAGGTTCTGAGAACAGCTGGCACCATTTCTCTTCACCGGTGAACATGGGGCGAAGGAACCGTTGTTTCACATCATCGTCGGCATGGGTGACAATGGTCGGCCCGGCCAGGTACATGAAGAACTGTGCGGGATCGGTTGGTGGAGCACCGGCGTCGCGAAGTCGCTTGTTGATGGTTTGTTGCAGCTGCGGGGCCATACCAAGGCCGCCTGCACCCTTCTCGAACTGGATCCAAGCCAGTCCAGCATCAAACTGATGGCCGCGGAACTCGAAATAACTTTCGGCCGTGGGATCGTGGTCGGCAAGAAGTGCGTCGAGGGCAGCTTCGACTGTCTGGAGATCAGCATCGCTCATGACACAGAGGTTAACGACCAACACACCTAGGCTGTCAGTCGTACAACTTGAATTTGGGTTCCATTTCGGACCGGTAGAGCGATGGCCGCTGAGATAACAACTGCAGCGACCTCAGCACCGCTGGGCGCAGACCGGCTGATGAGTCGGGAATTTGCCACGCTTATGGTGACTGCAAGCGTGTTCTTTCTTGCAACTGGGGCGGTGAATGCGCTGCTCCCGAAATTCGTGGTCGACGAACTAGGCGGGACCGAGGCAACCGCCGGATTTGTTATGGGTTCTGCCGCATTCTCAGCGCTCGCCACCCGAATTTGGTTTGGACGCACGGCAGACCGCCGGGGTGCTCGTCGCATCTTGGTGTTGGGCGCAGGTCTTGGTGCGGTGGCGTTCGTACTACTGGCCGCTGCTTCGACCGTGGCCGGAGCGGTCGCCGCCAGGCTGGTGCTCGGCGCGAGCGGTGCCGCCATGGTCACTGGTGCCACGATGCTTGGCATCCAGTTGGCCCCTCCAGCGCGGCGCAGTCAAGCTGTGGCACTCGTGCTCGTGTCCTTCCATGCAGGTATGGGCCTGGGGCCGACGTTCGCTGAGTGGTTGTTGAACCTCCGCAGCTACGCCTGGGTCTGGACGGTGGCGGCAGGCTTTTCCGTGGCGAGTGGCGGGCTTGCCATGTTGCTCTCGTTCCGTCCCGGCGATCCCAACGCTGAACCGTCACCCATGATCCATAGAAATGCGCTCTTGCCTGGTGTGGTCACACTCTTTGGCGTTTTTGCGTTTAACGGATTCATGACGTTCTTACCGCTGTATGCACGCGAGGTCGGTATGTCCGACGCCGGACTTGCGTTTCTTGTGGCCTCGGCAACCATGGTGCTCATACGCACGGCGCTAGGTCGGGTCCCAGATGTTGTTGGGCCTATTCGGGCCGGTTCTGGCGCGCTCGTCCTCACTGTCGGCGCCATGATCGTTGTCGCGTTGTGGGCGACGCCGACCGGGGTGGTCGTTGGCGCTGCACTGGTTGCTGCCGGCTTGTCACTGCAGTCGCCGTCGTTCATCGCCATTGCCGTCGACGGCGTGTCCGATCGCGAACGAGGCTCGGCAATGGCCAC
>DNHM01000130.1:0-4731 GCA_003485885.1 Acidimicrobiaceae bacterium | reverse complement strand
GTGACGAACGCTGGGTATCGCCCTGCTTTTTTGACGACGGCGGTGTTGGCAGCGGTTGGACTGATCATCCTTCACCTGGTGGTGGCTCCACGGTGGAGCGCTGCGTCGTAACCACCGCATCGCTTTCCACAGGCCGGCCTCACTCATAACCATGGCGAAGAGGGAAGTGGGCGCAACCGGTCAGAGACCCGTTTCGTTGTCCGGCATGTATTAGAGTTCGTTCGGCCAACCGCCTGATCTGAAAGCGCCTTATGTCTGAAACACCATCAACGCCACCGGGCTGGTACGCCGCCCCGGGAGATCCTGCTGGCACCCATCGGTACTGGGATGGCGTCGCCTGGCAGGGTGGACCCCAGCCGATCCAAGATGCACCGGCAGCGGCTGGCGGCGGGATGACAGCACACGGTCAGCGACTGGCAACAGCCGGCCAGCGGATTGGTGCTCGCCTCATTGACACCGTCATCATGGTCATCATCGTTATAGCGATCCTGGCTGCAATCTTCGGTTCAGGTATCGGTGAGTTCAACGCTGGTGTGTTGATTCTCGGCATCGCTTTCAGTTTCGCGTACGAAGCTGCAATGGTGGCGCTCAAGGGCGGATCCCTCGGCAAGCTGATCTTGGGTCTCGCTGTCGTACGCGAAGACTCCGGCCTTACGCCTCCTGGGTGGGAACCCGCAATCATGCGTTGGATCCCGGGTCTTGCCGGCAACGTCCCGGTCATTGGGCCGCTGATCAGCCTGGTTGTCTTTGTGCTCTCACTGATCTGGCTCTTTAACGATCCCAAACGCCAGACGGTCTATGACCGCATCGCCAAGACCCAGGTGATCCAAACCAAGTAACAACTAGAGCGTCTCTTCGATGAGTTGCGATGGTCGGTCCTGCCGGCGGTCGCAGCTCATTCGTATTTTTGGGCTGCGGCCAGGGCAGCACCGACATACCCGCCGCCGAACTTGATGGCGTGCACCAGCAACGGCGCCAGCTGATGAAGCGCTAGCCGGTCAAACCAGCCATCGGCCAGTGGCGTTATCTGGTCATAGGTGCGAAAGATCATGTCGCTGAATCCGCTGAAGAGCTGCATCATTGCCAGGTCGAACTCACGGTGGCCGCCATGGCATGCCGGATCGATCAGCCAACTCGTGCCGAAGCGGTCGACGATCCGATTGCCGGCCCACAGATCGCCGTGCAAGCGGGCTGGTGGCTCGGGCGCACCGCCGACGACATCCAGCCGAGAAGCGACTGCAGTGAAGACCGCTAACCGCCGGTCGTCATAGATCTGGCTGTCGTGTGCCAGGCGAATGAGCGGCAGGAGCCGTTGGGTCTCATAGAACTCGGCCCATGTGTCACAAGGCTCGTTCGGTAAACCACGACTGCCGGTAGTGCGGCGGTCAGTCCGGCCGAAACACGGGGCACCAGCATGGTGTAGTTGGGCGAGCCCAGTGCCAAAGGCGGCATCATCGCGTGGCGGCGTCGATGCTTCGTCGATCCATTCGAGCACCAAGAGCGGAGGCTCGTCGCTGGCCCCGAGCACCACCGGCACAGGAAGTGCATCGGCTTCGCTCAGCCATGCCAGGCCTCGCGCTTCCGTATCGAAGAAGTGCCCCGGTGGGTCGGCGTGTGTCTTTGCGAAGACGGTCCGACCATCGACCAGCGCTACACAGTAGGACGCGGCAACATCACCGCCAGTAAGCGGACGGCTCGACTGAATCTCGCTGCCCGTAATCTGGGCAACGGCCTCGCCTATGCGGGAATGTCGGTCCATGGAATCGCCTTGTCGACTCGAGGTTCGCCGGGTAGGCCGAGTACTCGTTCGCCAAGAATGTTCCGCATGATGTCGCTGGTGCCACCCTCGATCGTGTTCGCCTGCGACCGCAGGAAGAACTTCGAATAGCTCCAGTCGGCCCGGTTGGAGTCCCGGTTCATCGGGTACCCAGGTTCGTGCAACATGCCTTCGTCGCCTAACAGATCCATGCAGCAGTTCCAGATGCGGATGTTCAACTCGGCCGATGCGAGTTTGCCGACAGAACCCTCGGGCCCTGGGTTGCCCATTACGGAGTTCGAGCGCCCACGGATCGTGGTTAGGCGACCGACTTCGGCTTCGATCCAGAGTTTCATAACCCGGTCGCTCATGACGCGTCGTTCAGTGACGTCGAGTTCGGGAGCCCGTTTCTCCCACAGCTTCATGAGCATGCTGATGTTGCCGGATCCTCGGGGAGCAGTGGAGCCGCCCAGGGCAACCCGTTCGTTCATCAGCGTTGTGGTGGCAACCCGCCAACCATCGCCAACAGCTCCGAGCAGGTTCGAGTGGGGCACTCGTACGTCGGTGAAGAACACTTCGTTGAACTCGGCATTTCCGGTGATTTGGAAGAGTGGTCGGATCTCGACACCCGGCGAATGCATGTCGAGGATGAAGTACGAGAGCCCCTTGTGCTTCGGCACGTCGGGGTCAGTGCGCACGAGCAGCATGCCGAAACGGGCGTGATGGGCGCCGCTTGTCCAGACCTTTTGGCCGTTCACGATCCACTCGTCGCCGTCACGTACTGCGCGGCTTGAGAGGCCAGCGACATCGGAGCCGTGGCTTGGCTCCGAGAACATCTGGCACCAGAAGTCTTCGCCGGTGAAGATCTTCTTCAGGTGTTTGTCGTGGTGCTCGTCGGACCCGTAGGTGAGAACGGTTGGCAGGCCCATGCCGATGCCGATCGTATTGATGCTGAGCGCAGCGAAACTACGCCCGGCGTCTCGTATTGCCTTCTCGACGGCGCCTTGCATCGACGGTGACAGTTCGAGGCCGCCCTTGCCCACGGGGAATTGCACCCGGGCCAGGCCCGCGTCCCACAGCGCGGAGCGGAAGTCGACTTCGGGCGCATCGAGGCCGACCTGGTCAACGACCGACAACGTGAGTTCGCGCAGTGCTGCTTCGTTCATCTCCTGAGTATTGCCGAAGTCGCAGCGCCGTTATCAGTCCCGCATGCTGTTTGTTCCCATCACGTCGGTGTCCCCATCAGTCGGGGCTGCGATCTCAACGATGCGTTCATCGACATCGTCGTATTCAAGGCGCAACGCTCGGCACATGAGTGCGTGCAGCTTGTAGCTGGCCACCGCATAAGTGAGCTCGACGATCTCGACCTCGCTGAGATGGGAACTCAACGCCGCGAAGGTGGCGTCCTGCACCCGGCCATCAGCAAGTGTGAGTTCGTCGGTGTAGGCAAGCACGGCCTGTTCGGCGGGGGTGAAAAGTTTGCTCGTGGTCCAGGCTGGGATTGCAAGGAGTTGTTCGTCAGAAACACCGACTCGACGGGCGGCCTTGCAGTGCTGGCTGAACACGAACTGGCTGGCAGCCACGAAACCGGTGCGGGTCAACGCGATCTCTCGCAGTTTGGGATCCAGGTCGCGGTCTGGGCTGCTGAAGAGGCCGAAGCCCGCAACCATATGGCCCATGAGTTCTGGTGTTTGGGCAAAGACCGTCCACCAGTTGCCCGGTGTCCCGGTGGCCGTCCCCGGTTCAGCGACGGGGTCACGGTCGCCAAACAACTTGTCATAGATCGGCAGGACTGAATCGGCTGCCTCGTCTCGTGGGATCTGTGTGGTGCGCGTCATGTGCGTACTGTAGGTGTATGCCGTGGGGCTACCGAAGGGACAGTAATGACTCAGACCAATGGCCAGACCGATAACTCTGCAACCGGCGACTCTGCAACCGGCGACTCTGGAACCGGCGGCTTTGTGTTCGGCGGCATCAACCACATCGCACTGGTGTGCCAAGACATGGAACGCACCGTCGACTTCTATACCAATGTGTTGGGTATGCCGTTGATCAAGACGCTGGAAATTCCAGGCGGCGGGCAACACTTCTTCTTCGACTGCGGCAGTGGCGACTCGATCGCGTTCTTCTGGTTCCCCGACGCTCCTCCGGCAGCGCCTGGAATCGCATCGGCCGAAGACATGCCTGGGCGTGGGCGCCTGTTGTCAGCGCACGGCTCGATGAACCATCTGGCGTTCGATGTCCCTGCTAACAAGTTCGACGAGTACGTCGACAAGCTCAAGGAAAAGGGCGTCGACGTCAGTGTGGTTCTCAACCACGACGACAGCGAATCGACCATCGCCGCTGAACTGCACCCTGGCGTGTTCGTGCGGTCCGTCTACTTCAAGGACCCAGACGGCATCGTGCTCGAGTTCGCTGCGTGGACCAAGACGTTCGGCCCCGAAGACGTGCTGCATCCCCCGGCACGAGCGAACGGCGAACGGGCCCAACCGGTCAGGACCTGAGCGCGTTCATGCTGGTTACCCGCATCTACTCCGGCGACGACGGCCACAGCCATTTTGAAGAACTTGACATGCCGCTGGTCATCTCCGACGCAGGCGCAATGTCGACGAAGATCCCGATCGAGACACTCTTTTTCCGAGACACAACGGATGCCGGCCCCGAAGTCTGGGACTTTCACGTTGCGCCCCGCCGTCAGTTCGCTCTCCATGTGATTGGTCGCACAGAGATCGAAGTTGGTAGCGGCGAAAAGCGCACCTTTGGGCCAGGAGACGTGTTGCTAGCCGATGACCCGACCGGCCAAGGCCACATCAGCCGTGAAGTCGACGGGCCACGTTTCCAGGTGTTTGCAGTGCTCGCTGACCACGTCGATCTCGATCGCTGGCGCACGCTTCACACCACCTAGATCACGACAATGATCGCGACAATGAAGGGACGTACACCAGGTGCAGGTCCCTTCCTGCGTGCGATGATGG
>DNHM01000052.1 GCA_003485885.1 Acidimicrobiaceae bacterium | reverse complement strand
GGCTACCGCTGGATCAACCATCGCACCCTCACGATCGACGACGAACGCGAGCAGATCCGTGCGGCCGTCGAGAGCTTCGAACGCACACTCGGCTACCAGCCTCCCGGTTGGTACTGCCGTTACGGGCCGTCGGTCAACACGCGGCGGTTGCTCGCTGAGCACGGCGGCTTCATGTACGACTCCGATGCCTACAACGACGACCTTCCGTATTGGAGCACCGTCGACGGCACCGCGCGCCTAGTCGTGCCGTATTCGCTAACTACCAACGACGGCAAACTCCTCACGATGAATGGCGCTCAGTGGGCCGAGTTCATCACCGACGCAATCGACGTGCTGGTGGCCGAAGGCGAGGAACGACCGAAGATGATGTCGATCGGTTTGCACTGTCGCATCGTCGGCCAGCCGGCCCGTTTCGCGGGACTAACTCGAGTGCTCGACCATGTCGCCGCGACTCCCGGCATCTGGGTCGCTCCCCGGATCAAGATTGCTCACCACTGGGCAACGACCCATCCGCCACAACCACGACCTCAACCAGATACCTCGGCATGAAGCTGATCGCCGAGCCACTCACGACCGACGGCTTCACACCCTTTGGCCAAGTCATCACCGCGCCCAACACGTACGGCCGCCAGACGTTCACCGGCTCGCTCGCACACGCCGACCGACCGCCCGTACTCTCGACAACCCACACACCCGCCAGGCAGGCACCGTTCATCATCGATCGGCTAGAACGCCATCCTCATTCGAGCCAGACGTTCCTTCCGTTGGACGTTGGCCGGTGGCTGATCGTGGCAGCTACCGCGGCGGATTCCAGCCAGGTACGAGCCTTCATCGCCGATGGAATGACCGGTGTGACCATCGGTCGCGGTATCTGGCATGGCTCGCTGACTGCACTCGATCGCGACGCGAGCTTCGCCGTCATGATGTGGAAGAACGACGCGCCAGACGACGACGAATGGGCGACGATCACACCGCTCACCATCGAAGTGCCGCCAGCCACCTGAGCTGGCTGTGATCCACTACGTTGCTAGTGGCACCCCGGACTGTGTGCATTGGGAATACTGTGTGTATTGGGAATACAGCCTGCCAACGAACCCAGAACCACGAAACCAGAACCAGAGCGGAGACCGCTATGACGAACCGAGGAAATCCTCTCTTCCGAGCCGATCATGTTGGCAGCCTGCTTCGGCCACCGGCAATCGTCGAAGCCCGGGCCGCGACACTCACCGATGGAGCGCTGACATCGCCCGATCTCAAGCCGACCGAGGACGCAGCTATCGCCGACGTCGTCGCCATGCAAGAGTCACTTGGCCTCGGGCTCGTGACCGATGGTGAGTTTCGACGATCGTTCTGGCACTACGACTTCATGGATGGTCTTACCGGCCTGAACGTGGTGCAACGCACTGATCGCACCGGCGTGCAGTTCTCGGGGCCACAACTTCGCCCGTACTTCCCAGAAATCAGCGAGCGCATCGACTTTCCCGATAACCACCCGATGCTGGATCACTTTCGGTATCTGGCCTCGGTCGCCACCGTGACCCCCAAGATCTCGATCCCGGGTCCGAGTGCGTGTCACTTCCGGACGGCAGCCGACGACATCGCTCCACCGGAATACGCCGACACCGACCTCCTCTTCGCCGACATCAGCGCGGCCTACGCCAAAGCAGTACAAGCCTTCTACGACGCAGGTTGTCGCTACCTCCAGCTCGACGACATCTTCTTCGCCTACCTGTGCGACGAGACCCAACGTGAACGCAAGCGGGCCGAGGGTTTCGATCCCGACGAGTTGATCGTCACCTACGCCGACATGCTCGAACGTTCAATCGCCGACCGACCCGACGACATGACGATCGCCATGCACATGTGCCGGGGCAACTTCCGCTCGACATGGGTCGCGCAGGGTGGTTACGACCCTGCTGTCGACGCAATCTTCAACCGCACCAGCGTCGACGTCTACCTGATGGAATACGACACCGAACGTGCCGGAGGCCTGGAGCCCCTGCGACTCCTACCCAAGGGCACCAAACGGGTCATGCCCGGTTTCATCACCACCAAAACCAGCGACCTCGAATCGATCGATGAACTCAAGGCTCGTTTCGAACAGGCGAGTGAGTATGTCGACATGAATCAACTCGGTATCGCACCCCAGTGCGGCTTCGCCTCGACCGAAGAAGGCAACGAGATCACCGTCGACGATCAGCGAGCCAAACTCGAACTGGTAGTTACGACTGCCGAGGCACTCTGGGGCGGCGTGAACGGTTGAGGCCTCGTGCCGGTGGGGGCGTCGCCCCCGGGGTAGAGATGGATATCACCGCTCGCGCGAAGTGCCGGGCGCTGCCAGCCAGTCCCTCAGGTCGTGGATCGAGGTCATGTTGATCTCGTGTTGCATTGGGTACTCGCGATAGGTGTGGGCGACACCATGTGTGGTCAACGTGTCTCGGGTAGTCCTGCCTCGGTCGACGACGACCACCGGGTCATGGGTGCCGTGGTGGACGAGGATCTCGGGCAACGGGTCATCGCCGGTTGCGTCGTTGAATGCATACTCGAGGCCGTCGAGTTCGGTCAGCATCCCCGACAGGCAGGCCATGGCAGCCGGGCGGATTGCTCCGCCCGTGCGGAGCGCCGAAGCCAGCGTCATCGCTCCGCCCTGGGAGAACCCGATGATCACCGCCTGGGCACGATCGAAACGACCGTTGGTGCATGCCGTGTCGATCGTGGCATCGAGTGCGTCGACCGAACCCAGGAACATTGCCGGGTCGATCGTGCCGTCGTCGCTGCGTTCGTACCAGCCAGCGCCGATCCCCATGACCGAGAGCGGGCCTCGGGGACACACCGTAAAGAACTGGCCCTGGGGGTCGATGTGTGGAACCAAACCAGCCAGGTCATATTCGTCGGCCCCATAACCATGCACCAGCACGAGTAGCCGCTCCCCCACGCCGGTCGTTCCCACAATGTTCAGCTGAAGATCACTCACCAGCTGGACGGTAGCTTGCCGGACTTGGCCATCGCCCCTAAGCGCCACGCCAATCTGTTTCTTCTAGAGACGACTTGGGCGTGGCGGGTTGCACGTTCAGCGAGACCAACCCACCATGATCCGTTCAGCGAAATCATCGGGCCGCTCGCCATAGATACGTTTGCCAAGCCGCAACGCTTTCTTGCGGACCTTGTGTTGTCGTTTGCGGGCCAACGCACGCGTCTCTCTGCCCTCTGCGGCACCCCTGACACCTTCAATCAGCGCCGCGAGATCGTGGTCCTGGCCAATCAGGTCACCGAGTGCATCGAGATCCGTGACCAGTGCAGTCATGGCATCGCGATCTGCGGCGATGAGTAGTTGGACGTGGTACCCCAGGTTCTTGGCCGACTTACGCCACTCATGCATTCGGTCGTCGGTCGGTTTCCGCTTGGCGGCACGAAACGATTGCCGACCCCGTCGATAGCTCAGCGTGAGCCCTTTGGCGATGGGAGCCGCGTCGTCGGGAAGGTCCCATGCGTTGGCAGCGACACGTGCCGCAGCAACGAGCTGGCGAGCAACACTGGTGCGTTCGCCGCCTTGCTGCAGCGCAGTGGTTGCCGCCGCAGCGACGGCCACTTGGCGATCCCTGATAGCGAGCAGGTCGGGCGACAGGCCAGTTGCGGGAGCAAGCGAATCGATGGTCTCCGCCATTACGTGAGCGTCACGAGATGCAGAAAACTGGGCCGACGCATCTCGGACCAGATGGTTGAAATCACGGAAACGGGGACCGAGAGCGGGTCGAACCAACCGTGCGACGGCACGAAGCTCCTTGCACCGCTTCCGGAACTGATGCACTGCGTGTTCAACGTCGACAGGGTTGGGCGAACCCATGGCATCGAGCCTGCGCTCGGCGTCATCAAATACGCCGTC
>DNHM01000357.1:236-4929 GCA_003485885.1 Acidimicrobiaceae bacterium | reverse complement strand
GCCGGTGCCCTTCCACGGATCGTTCGTGAGATAGATGTCACCGGGGTAGATGCGTTCGGGCCCGATGTCGTTGATGAAGTGGGGCACTGCAGCCGCCATCGTGTTGACATGGCCGGGTGTGCCGGTCACGGCTTGGGCGACCATGCGGCCTTGGCGGTCGAAGACGCCTGCGGACAGGTCGCCAGCTTCTCGCACCGATGTGCTGAACGCGGTGCGGATCAGGGTCATGGCCTGTTCTTCGAGGATCGAGACAAGCCGGTTCCACATAATCTGAAAGTGGACTTCTTGCTGGCTCATGCTGCGTCTCCTTCGTTGATGCGAGTAATCAATAGTGAACCGTCGCTCTGCAGCACGGCCTGATGATGTGATCCCAGGATCGTGGTGGTTTGGGGTTCCACAATGATGGTGGCGCCGACGAGGGCGTCACCCGGTTCTAACGTGTCGCGCTCGACGATGCCGGCCGACACCTGCGCTCGAGCGACCGGGTCGTAGATATCGCGGTGACTGGTTGCGCTGACGACACGTGTTGCTGACAGCATCTGTTGGATCGCTGGGCGCTGTTGCACCGAGGCGACTCGGACCGACCAGCTGACGGCTTCGATTGGTAAATCAGCAATGGCTCGACCAAAGAACTCTTCGTAGGCCTTGGTGAAGACGCCGCCCAGATTCTCGGCCGCGAATTCGTCGAAGTCTCCTGCGCTGAGACGCACCGGGATCTCCCACCCCTGGCCCTTGTACCGCATAGATACCTGACGCTCGATCACGAGTTCAGCATCGGTGCCTTGGCGGACAAAGGTCTCGGCTTCGGCAGTCAAGTCATGCAGAAGTGTGTTCACTGCGGCGTAGTCGAATTCGTCGATACGGGTATACAAGCTACGGATCGCTTCATACGCGAACGGGGCTTGAAGGAAACCGATCGCCGATCCAACGCCAGCACCGGGCGGAACGATGCACTCATCGAGCCCAAGTTTGTCCATGAGTCGGGTGGCGTGAAGTGGTGCGCCGCCACCGAATGCGACCATGGAGAAACCGGTGAGATCCTTGCCGTTCTCGACTGCGTGGACCCGAGCGGCATTGGTCATGTTCTCGTCAACCACCTCGGCGATGCCAATGGCAGCGGTCATGGCATCCATGCTCAACTGGTCGCCGACCTGTGCGGTGATTGCTGCGGCAGCCTTTTCGGGCGAGAGCCGAATGTCCTTGGCCCCGAAGTTGTCGGGGTGAAGTCGGCCGAGTTGCAGGTTGGCGTCGGTCACGGTTGGGTTCTCGCCGCCGCGGTCATATGCCGCTGGGCCGGGTTCAGAGCCGGCACTGTGGGGGCCGATACGGATCTGGCCAAGTGAGTCGATGCTGGCGATCGAACCACCGCCAGCGCCGATCTCGATCATCTCGATGACGGGGATCGAGATGGGCATGCCGCTGCCCTTCTTAAACCGGGTAGTGCGGGCGACCTCGAAGGTCTTGGCGGTCTGAGGGGTGTAGTCCTCGATCAGGGCGATCTTGGCGGTTGTGCCGCCCATGTCGTAACTGAGGACGCGGTCACGGCCGTATCGAGCTGCCAACTCGGCCGCGAAGATCGCACCTCCAGCGGGGCCGGACTCGACCAAGCGAACCGGAAATGCTGCAGCGGTCTCGACACTGACCAGGCCGCCACCTGAATGGATGAGGTAGAGCGGGCAGTTGGCGCCTCGTTCGATCAATTCGCTCTTAAGCCGCATGAGATAGCTGGCCATCAGCGGCTGTATGTACGCATTTGCGCAGACGGTGTTGAATCGCTCAAACTCGCGCATCTGCGGCGAGACCTCGGAGCTGATCGAAACGGCGATGTCAGGCATTCGGGCAAGTAGCATGTCGCGGAATCGACGCTCATGAGCGCCATTGGTGTACGAGTGGATGAAACCGACGGCCACCGCTTCGTACCCTTCCGCTGCGATGGTTTCGATTACCTGTTGAGCGGCAGCTTCGTCGAACGGAATCAGCACTTCGCCCCGGGCATTGAAGCGCTCAGGAACCGTGTAACGATCCTTACGCTCAATGAGCGGTGTCGGCAGCACGATGTTGAGGTCGTATTGCTCGAAGCGGCCTTCGGTGCGAGTCTCGATGACGTCGCGGAAACCATCGGTGGTAACAAGAGCAGTCTTCGCGCCGTTGCGCTGGATGAGCGCATTGGTCGCCAAGGTCGTGCCGTGGATGATTTGTTCGACCTCAGCCAGGTTGATGGCTTGCTCACGGACAATCTGTTCGATGCCTTGCAGGATTCCGGTTTCGGGGCCGTCCTCGTACGTGGTGAGGACCTTGGTGGACTCGAACGAACCATCGGGCAGTTCGATGACAACGTCGGTAAACGTGCCGCCAACGTCGGCACCGATGCGGTAACCCCCATGTGGCGGTTGAACCGCAGTTTGGGTTTCAGACATTAGAGATCCTCGAGCTTGGGGAAGTCGGATGGGGGCATGATGTCGACGGTTGCGGACCGTTGTTGGGCGAGCATGCCGCCGTCGACCTTGATGATGTCACCGGTGATGTAGTTGGCATCATCTGACGCCAAGAAGAGTGCGGCACCGGTCATATCGATGGGTTCACCAATACGGCCGAGTGGCACGTTCTCGCCCCGTAACCGGCGGGCCTCTAGGTCCATGCCGCTGGTGTCGATCGACCCTGGCATAAGCGCATTGACCCGGATGTTGTACGGCCCGAGGTCGAGCGCCATGGCTCGGGTGAGTGCCTCGATGCCGCCCTTCGTGGCGTCGTACGCGGTGAACGCTCGGTGAGCACGGGTGGCGCCACCGGAGCTCATATTGATGATGTTTCCGCCACCTTGTTTAGCCATGATCCGAGCAACAGGATGCGACACGATGAAGTGACCGGTCAGGTTGACGTCGATAATGCGACGCCACCACGCCTCGTCGGCATCGAAGAAGTGCAGCATGGGGCTGATAATGCCGGCATTGTTTACGAGCACATCGATGCGGCCGTGTTCGACCATGATCGCGTCGATCATTGCACTGATCGCAGCGCTATCGGAGACATCGGCGATGCCGGCCATTGCCGTGCCGCCGGCAGCGGTGATGGCATCGACAACTTCGGTCACGCCGTCGATACTGATGTCGTTGACAACAACCTTTGAACCAACAGAGGCGAAACGTTCGGCAAGAGCGCGACCAATGCCACCCGCGCCGCCGGTAACGAGGACCACTTTGTTGTTCAGTGATTCATACATGGTGTGTCCTTCTGTGCAAGAGACGTTTCTGAACCGATTGAGCGAAAGAGTCGTCCGATCGGTGCAGAAACGTGGAGTGGGGGCGGTGAGCTAGTTGATTTGGCGGTCCTTGCCGTCCCAGAACGGGGCGCGCAGCTCGCGCTTCAGGACCTTGCCGGGGCCTGACTTTGGAAGGGCGTCGGCCTGGAACGAGACAGATTTGGGCACCTTGTAGCCGCCAATCTTGCCTCGGCAGTGATCGATGATTGCCGCTTCGTCGAGGTGGATTCCGTCTCGAGGAACAACCACAGCATGGACTGCCTCGCCCCATTGTTCGTCGGGGATACCGAAGACGGTGGCTTCGAGGACGCCAGGGTGGCTATAGATGGCGTCTTCGACCTCGGTGCAGTACACGTTCTCGCCACCGGACACGATCATGTCCTTGCTGCGATCGACCAGATAGAGATAGCCATCGGCATCGAGGAAGCCGACGTCGCCGGTTGAATACCAGCCGTTTGCATCTAGTGCAGCCGCTGTCTGATCCGGCTTGTTCCAGTAACCCACCATCACGTTTGGGCCGCGCACAGTGACCTCGCCGACCTCGCCGATTGGAAGCACAGTGCCGTCGGCATTGCGTACTTGTAGACCGACGCCGGGAGGGGCGACGCCGCAGCTTTTCGCCCGTTGTGGGTCGGTCAAGAATTGGTCTTCATGACGGAACACCGCCGCAAGAGGCGATAGCTCGGTTGAGCCATACAGATGGATGTGTTCGCAACCAAAGATCTCGCAGCTGCGCTTGAGCACCTCGAATGCCACCGGTGATGCGCCGTGGGACAGCCACCGCAAGCTCGACACATCGCGGGGTTCTGTCGTCTGGGCCTCGACCATGGCTGCCAGCATGGAAGGAACTGCAATCGCGCCGGTGATATTTTCGGCTTGGACGAGATCGAGCGTGACGCTGGGGTCGAAGGCCGGTTGGACCACGTTGGCGGCACCGACCCAGATCACCGACAGAGTGCAGTACACCCCAGCCGCATGGAACATGGGCGCCATCGTGAGATAACGGTCATCTTCGAGGAGGGGCTGAGCGAGCTGGGTGTGCACGGCGTTGGCCATCAAGTTGGCGTGGGTCAACATCACACCCTTGGACGCACCGGTGGTGCCGCCGGTGTAGAAGAGGCCTGCCAAGGTGTCTGGCGTGATAGCCGGTTCAGCTTCGGGAGCCGCTGCCAGCAGGTCTTCGTACTCACCAGTATCGATGCGGATCACACGGTCGACAATGCCGCTTAGTTCAGGACCGGGGTCGCGGTCGGTGATCAGGATCTTGGCGCCAGCGTCTTCGGTGGCGTACACCAACTCGGGAATGGCCCACCGAGTGTTGTGGGGCACGATTGCCCGATTGGCACACGGGATCCCTAGGAAGAGTTCAAGGTAATAGTCACTGTTGTTGGCCCACAGGGCTATTCGGTCGCCTGGTTCGCTGATCGACTCGAG
>DNHM01000357.1:0-158 GCA_003485885.1 Acidimicrobiaceae bacterium | reverse complement strand
GCCTCTCGGGCAGCAAAGAGTTGTTCGGCCCGCCGCAGCGGATCGCGCATCGTGTACACCGTCGTACCTCCCGTATGGATCGGCGTGACTCCCTACGGTACTTTCCCGGCACCTGTGGGCACGTTCTCGCAGGCAAACCAATTGTTACGTCCCCAGGG
>DNHM01000117.1 GCA_003485885.1 Acidimicrobiaceae bacterium | reverse complement strand
ATCATCGACGGCGAGCCTCGTTTGGATTTACCGTATGTCGAAGACGTGAAGGCCGAGGTCGACATGAACGTCGTCATGCTCGGCTCCGGGTCCTTCATCGAGGTCCAGGGCACCGCAGAAGGAGCGCCGTACAGCCGCACCGAACTCGATGCACTGCTGGCCTTGGCCGAAAAGGGAATTGCCGAGATCATCGAGGTACAACGAGCACTCTTGCAGACCCCTCCTGCACGGCGTGGCTGATCCAGCAACGCCGCTGGTGGTTGTTGCTGCAACCGCCAATCAGCACAAGCTCGATGAGATGCGAGCCGTGTTCGGTGCCTCAATCGAGCTGCTTCCGAGACCAGCCGAGGTACCCGAAGTCGTCGAGGATGCGGACTCGTTCGTCGGTAATGCCCGGCTCAAGGCCGTGGCCATCGCCGAAGCATCTGGTCATGTGGCCCTAGCCGACGACAGCGGTCTCGAGGTCGACGCGCTCGATGGGGCTCCTGGCGTCGAGTCGGCGTACTACGGCGGCGGCGACCATGACGACGCAGCGAATCGGGCGCGACTGGTGTCTGAGCTTTCCGGCGTAGCCGTTGCGCAACGCACCGCCCGTTTCCGCACGGTGATGGTGCTTCGATGGCCCGATGGTCGCGAAGTCGTGGCCCAAGGCAGCTGCGAAGGGCGCATCGGTGAACAGGAGAAGGGTGATCAAGGATTCGGGTACGACCCGCTCTTTGTGCCTGACGGCAGCGACGGGCGTACGTTTGGCGAGCACACTGCCGACGAGAAGAACGCCATCAGTCATCGCAGCCGGGCATGTTTAGCGCTTCTGACTGAACTTGGATTCGCCGACTGACGCCGGAGCCGGAACACATTCTGCGTTAGCGCTTGGCTTGCTTGAGGCGCAGACGTTCGGCCAAGCAGGCCGCAACTTCGGGGAGTACACCCAGAAAACGTCAGGAGTGGGTCTCTCCCACGAGTGGCGTAACTGGCGATGGGTAACGCCGCGTTAGGCGTCGCCTTCAGCGAGAGCGAAGTCGGCGTACTCTTCGTCGGTCGACTCGAGATGTTCGAACTGGATGACACCGATCTCCTCGAACTTGGTGCGCAACCAGCCATCGCCTGCATCGAGCAGGCCGAGTTTGCGACAGTTCGGCACGATCTTGCTGAAGAGCAGTCGCTGGAACTCCTTTTCTTCGTCGCTGGCGTTGAGCTGAGCCTGGATGATTGGTTTCACGTTCTCGACACCCATCCTGTGCCAGACCTCCTGTTGCAAGAAACGATCTCGCATACGCAACGCGGCCTCGAAAGCGAACTCTTGACGTTCTTGAATTTCAGCGAGCGACATGTGCTGGTACACCTCTTGCAGACTGAGTACACCGAACGCGACGTGGCGGGCTTCGTCGCTCATCACATACCGCAACAACTTCTTGAGCAGTGGTTCGGTCGTCATCGAATGGAGGAATCCGAAGGCGGCCAGAGCGAGTCCTTCGATCATGATCTGCATGCCGAGGTAGGTCATGTCCCACCGGGAGTCATTGATGACATCATCGAGCAGATGTTGAAGGTGAGGGTTGACCTGGTAGCTGTCCTCGATCTTGGTGTCGAGGTATTTGGCGAAGACTTCGACATGGCGAGCTTCGTCCATGACCTGGGTCGATGCGTAGTATTTGGCGTCGATCCAAGGAACGGTTTCGACGATCTTGGCGGTCGCCACCAGTGCACCCTGTTCGCCGTGCAAGAACTGGCTGAGTTGCCAGACCAGCGACTGCATACTGAATTCGTGGAACTCCTTGTCGCCCCAATTCTTGAGCGGGCTGCCTGGTTCCTCGGCAGCTCGGTGGATAGGCCGAAACTGAACCTCGCCCAACATCGCCATATCCGCAGCCAGCTGATCTAATTCGACATTGGTCGACCAGTCGAGGTCGATCTCGCCGTCCCACATCGAGTGTTTCGACTTCTCGTACAGCTTCGCTAGTCGGGGCCGAGCGCCCTTTTCGTAGTCCCAGGTGAAGATGGTGTCGGCGTTGTTCTTGACCACCGAGATGGCGGCATCGCGATCGGTGTTGGTGACCTCGAGAATGGCGTCGACATCATTTGGGTCGTTGGTGTCGAGCGACCGGATGTAGTCGGTGGAACTTGTGGTGGAATTTGTCGTGGCAGTCATGTGTGGTTCCTCTTCGTACGTCCGGCGTGATGGTCGTAATTTCAGCCGAACAGATAACACCGATTATCGCGCATGGGGAAGAGCGCCGCCAGCGACTGTGCTGAGGTTCGGATCGCGCCCTAAATCGATTCGGTACATGCAGGAACTTCGATGTCCAGGTTCGGCCAGAGACCTCGCCAGAGGGTATGGGCCCGGCGGGCAAGGGTGTGTTCCTTTCGACAATCTCTTCGTCACTGTCTGCTGCAAAGAACAACTCAAGGTCGGTTGACACGGCATCAAGATCTAGTGCCAGGGTCTGGCCGTCTGCGATCACACCACCAGCGAGGATTCGGCGCACTCCGACAGATACACGGACAGCCGCGCGCTCAGCGTTGACCTTCACTCGACGCCCTAAACGAAATCTTTACGATTCCTGTCGAAACGGCGATGAGCGCTTGTTCTAGGCTCGGTCGAATGCAACTGGTCGATACCACCAGGTACCCCGTGGAAAGTCTGGGCAGCGCTGTGGGGCAGCGGCTTATCGCCGATTGTGTGCGGTCATATGCGAATGATGGTGCTGTGGTGTTGCCGGGTTTTCTCACGGCCGACGCGGTGGAGTCGATTGCCCGAGAGGGTCACGCCCAGATCAGTCGAGCCTTCTTTTGTCGAAGTGAACACACGGTGTTCCTCGACGAGGGTCGACCAGGTGATGGCGGCAACGAGTCGGATCCGTTTGATCCCCGCCGACGCATGTTGCAAACGAGCGTTGGTTCGATCGCCAACGACTTCCTGGACCCCCAGGGTGCTTTGCAGCAACTCTACGAATGGGCGCCGCTAACCGCCTTCATCGGTGCCGTGCTTGGCCACGCCAACTTCCATCGCGGTGCGGACCCGCTCGGAGCACTGTCGATCAATGTCTACGGCCAGGGTGACCTGCACGAATGGCACTTCGACGAATCGCAGTTTTCGGTCACCATCATGATTCAAGAAGCCGACGTCGGCGGTCACTTCGAGTACGTCAGCGGTTTGCGCTCCGACGGCCATGTCGATATCGCCGGCATTCAGCAAGTCCTCGACGGCGATGAATCGCAGGTGCAGCGGCTGCCATTCGGTGCAGGGAGCCTTTCGATATTTGCCGGCCGCAACACGCTGCACCGGGTGACAGAAGTAGCCGGTACTCGACACCGACTCGTACCGGTGCTCACCTATGCCACAACACCTGGCTCGGCGAACAGCGATGCGGTGCGGGAGTTGTTTTGGGGCCGCACCGCCTGACGTTACGTGTGTGCCCCGAGTGGTGACACCGACGGTTTGTGGACCGTCGGCAACGATGTGATGTTAGGCAATCAGCTGACCGGCACGTCGCCCTTCCCTCTAGGATCTCTCGATGGCAGAGGCAGCTGAAGATAGGTCGGTCACCTTCGTGCTTTCGGGGCCCGGGGGAGTGGGCAAGGGAACCGTTGTTGAACGACTGCTCAACCTGGTCGACGGCTTATGGCTCAGCCGATCGTGGACAACCCGAGATCCCCGTCCAGGCGAAGCCGCCGATGCGTATAACTTCGTAGACCGTGAAACGTTCAAGGCACATATCGAAGACGATGGATTCCTCGAGTGGGTCGAGTTCCTGGATTATTTGCAGGGCACACCCGTGCCAAACCCGCCATCGGGCAAAGACGTCTTGCTCGAAATCGATGTACAAGGTGCCGCCCAAATTTACGCGATGGACCCCAGCGCTGTCTTGTTGTTCTTAGACGCTCCGTCAATCGACGAACAAGAAGCCCGGTTGCGGGCGCGCGGTGACACCGAGGAACGTGTTGCTCAACGGCTGACGACAGCGATCGCCGAACGAGCAGCTGCTGAAGAACTTGGCTGCCAGGTCGTGATCAACGACGATCTGGATTCGACAGTGGCCGAGCTGGCAGCGATCATTGATTTCTACCGCGGCGAACGTTCGTCCGTCGCTACATAACGACGAAGCTCATGATTCGCTGCTAGCGTAAAAGAGCTTCACGCCCCCGTTACAGCAGGTTTTGACATGGCACAAGAACAAGACTCAATGATGGGTACTCCGATCGAGGCCCTCCTCGAGGCCACCGGATCGAAGTTCTCGCTCGTCACGCTTGCATCAAAGCGCGCCCGGCAGATCAACGCCTACTTCGGCCAGCTTGGTGGCGGACTTGGTGCGTCCATTCCGCCCCAGATCACCTCGGTGGCTCACAAACCACTCACCATTGCGTTCGAAGAAATCGGCGCCAAGAAGATCGTCATGGGTGACCCAAAGGTCGTGGCTGCTCAGGAAGCCGCTGCCGCTGCTGCAGCCGCCCAAGCCGAAGCCGACATGAAGGCTGCGGC
>DNHM01000263.1:1913-4010 GCA_003485885.1 Acidimicrobiaceae bacterium | reverse complement strand
CGCCGTCGCCTTCGGTTGTGGCAGCGCTGCGCCGGTTGCAGTTGTCGACGATGGAAGTACTCCGCATGACAGATGGCTCACTCAGGGTGACCCCGTTCCGAACATCATGGTGCTACCAACGAACGGTGTCTATGAGCCAGATGTCTTCGTCGAGTGCGGAGGACCTCCCACATTTCCAGCGGCAGCGTTGAGAGCTCCGGTCCTTCTTTCTGAGTCAGATGTTGCCGATGGGGCGATGGTCCCGCTCGAGGAGTTCCTGGCATCGGGCGAAGGCGGCTTTTGGCCCCAAGATAGCTACTGGACCTTCATCAACACCGACGACGTGCTCATGATCGTCCACATTGGCGCTGACGGCGCCGCAACGACCCTTGCCGCCGAACGCACCGACTCTGGCTGGATGGCGACGCGGCTTGCGACGGGCGGGTCGTGCCCGATTCAGGTGCCGCTTCCTGAGGGCTTGGGCGAGGTTGGTTGGCGAGAGGACCCTGCCACACCGAACGAACCCGAATCGACTTTGATTGCTCTGTTGGCGACGGGCAGGGACTGTTCGAGCGGCCACCCGATGGGCGATCGTTTGGCACCACCGCAGGTCGTTGTGACCGACGACGCGATCTATGTCGCACTCGTGCAGTATCGACCGACGGGAACCCAGGAATGCCCTGGCAATCCTGAGGAAGCGGTCACTATCAACATCAACGAACCCCGTGGTGACCGCCCACTGATCAACGCGCGAACTGCAGCCGGCACCCTCGCAGACTACGTCCCAGTCTCGCCGTCGTAGCGGTGTTACTCGTCGAGCTTCAAGGCTGAGACGAAGGCTTCTTGGGGGATGTCCACGCGTCCGATGGACTTCATGCGCTTCTTGCCCTCTTTTTGTTTCTGGAGCAGCTTGTTCTTTCGGGTCACGTCACCGCCGTAGAGCTTGGCGGTCACATCCTTTCGGAACGCCTTGACGGTTTGGCGGGAAATAATGTTGCCGCCAATGGCTGCTTGGATCGGCACATCGAACTGTTGTCGAGGAATGAGTTCCTTGAGCTTTTCGCACATACGCCGGCCGTATTCTTGAGACTTGTCGCGGTGCACGATGGAACTGAAAGCATCGACAGGCTCGCCCTGGAGGAGTACGTCGACCTTGACCAGGTCGCCCTTGGTGTAGCCATCCGGTTCGTAGTCGAGGCTGGCGTAACCCTGGGTGCGACTCTTCATCTGATCGAAAAAGTCGACGACGACTTCGGCGAGTGGCATGCGGTAGACCATCTCGATGCGCTCTGGCGAGAGATAGTCGAGGCGTTCCATTACGCCACGGCGGGTCTGGCAGAGGTCCATGAGCGTGCCGGTGTACTCGGATGGCGAGATGATCGTGGCTTTCAGGAACGGTTCGCGGATGCCGGTGATTTCGGCACCAGATGGCATTTCACTCGGGTTGTCGATGGTGATTTCTTCGCCGTTCATCTTGTCGACGATGTACTCCACCGATGGAGCCGTAGCAATCAGACTCAGGTTGAACTCGCGTTCTAGCCGTTCCCGCACGATCTCCATATGCAGCAGGCCCAGGTAGCCACAACGGAAGCCGAAGCCAAGAGCGCCCGACGTCTCCGGGGCATAGGTGAAGCTGGAGTCGTTCAGCTGGAGCTTCTCGAGTGATTCACGAAGTGTGGAGTAATCGTCGCCGTCGATTGGGTACAAGCCGCAGAACACCATTGGCTGAGGTTCGCGGTAGCCATCGAGAAATTCCTGTGACGGGTTACGGGCATCGGTAACAGTCTCACCGGAACGCGCTTCGCCGACATCCTTGATGCCGGCGATGAGATAACCGACCTCGCCGGCTTCGAGCACCTTGACTGGCACGTTATCTGGCGAGCGAACGCCGATTTCGTCCACAGGGTGCACACTGCCAGCCTGCATGAACCGCACGGACTGGTCGGCTTCTATGCGACCGTTCATCACCCGAAGCGAGCTGACGACGCCTCGGTACTGATCGAAGTGTGAGTCGAAGATCAGTGCTTGTAACGGGGCATCGGGATCGCCGACGGGGGCAGGGATCTTCTCGATAATGGCATCGAGGATCGCCTCGACGCCCATGCCGGTCTTGGCGCT
>DNHM01000263.1:1380-1846 GCA_003485885.1 Acidimicrobiaceae bacterium | reverse complement strand
TTCTCGGGTTCGGCGGCAGGCAGGTCGATCTTGTTGAGCACGCCGACGATTTCGAGGTCATTCTCGACAGCCAGATAGGCGGTGGCGAGTGTCTGTGCTTCGATGCCCTGGGCTGCGTCGACCAGCAGGACCACCCCTTCGCACGCTGCAAGCGAACGCGATACTTCGTAACCGAAGTCGACGTGGCCTGGCGTGTCGATCAGGTTGATGACATGGCCCTTCCATTCAAGTCGCACGCTTTGCAGCTTGATGGTGATGCCGCGCTCGCGCTCGATATCCATCGTGTCGAGGTATTGCGCGCGCATATCGCGTGCTTCGACCGTGCCGCATATTTCCAGCAGACGGTCAGCCAACGTCGATTTGCCGTGATCGATGTGCGCAATGATCGCAATATTGCGGATCTTGTCCAGACTCATGAGGGATTGAGCCTATTGGCTGTGCGGTATTTCACCGCTCCGCTCGGGCC
>DNHM01000263.1:0-1318 GCA_003485885.1 Acidimicrobiaceae bacterium | reverse complement strand
CCGCTCGGGCCGACGTTCGTCGGACAAGGTCTGGCTCATCGTGGCCTACAACGAATCTGTGCCAGGCACCTGTTCGTTATCGGTGATGCGGTCAGGTCGCGACTCGGGTCGAACACTCGTCAGATGCTCTGTGGCAACCACATGTGACGCAGGAACCACAAATCAGGCCTGTCAAAGGGAGCAAACCTTGGATTACGCCGTTAGTATTTCGAGGTTCCAAACGGCAATTAGGTGCAGCTCATGGCCAACATTAAGTCAGCAATCAAGCGCAATCGTCAGAACGCGAAGCGCGCTGAAGCAAACAAGGGTGTGCGTTCACAAATGCGCACGTACACGAAGAAGGCCCTGGCTGCTGCCGGTACCGACGAGAGCGATGAAAGCCTGCGTCTGGCGATCAAGCACATCGACAAGGCTGCCACCAAGGGCATCATCCACAAGAACAACGCTTCTCGCAAAAAGTCACGCTTGACCAAGGCTGTCAACGCCGGTTAATCCCTTCGCTTGACCCGATGGTTGAGCATCGACAGTACGAAGTGCCCGGTCTGAAAGATCGGGCATTTGTCGTTTTCCCGACAGCGCCTTGTTGGAGCCGTTCGCTGACCTAGAGCCGGGCGAGGCGAGCGATTAGCACTTCGAGGACCTGCTCAGAGTCAGCTGCCGTGCCGCCGCGAAGGTCCAGGTCCGCTTCGGCCAGAAGGCCCCAGGCCCGCTTGACATTGCCAGGACCCATTTTCCGGGCCTGTTGCATGGCCTTTTTAACCGGATAGGTACTGCCTTTTACGCCTAGGAACGCAGCTGCGTCCTTTTCACCAGACACCGGCGCACCGTCGAGCGATGCCATCCGTGCATAGTGGTTTGTCAGGCTCGCGAGGATGGCAAGTGCGTGCCGCTCGCCGCCGTGGACCATACGGCGACACGTCCGCAGCGACGCCGGAATATCGCCGTTGGCGATTGCGTCGGTCAGGTCCCAAGGAGGCACGTCGCCAGCGCTGCCCAGGTACGGCGCAATCTCATCGACCCCAAGCCGTTTGCCGGGGCCGTGAGCGGCGAGCAGGCTGCGGGCAATACCGACGAGGCGATTCACATTGTCGCCTAGGTGATCGCCGAGCAAACGGCGGGCCTGGTTATCGAGGGTGAGCCCGATGTCGGCGAGCTGTTGATCAATCCATGCGCCCGACTCTCTCTGATTTACGTCGGTCTTCGTGACGGATACGCCCAGAGCTTTGAGCGTCTCATTCAGCTTCTTGGGCAGACCCGCGCTGCGTTTGTTCAGCGCCGGGCCCCTACTCCAGACCAGGATCAGCTGGGTTGTGTCGAG
>DNHM01000304.1 GCA_003485885.1 Acidimicrobiaceae bacterium | reverse complement strand
ATGGAGCAGGAGTCGGCCATGGAACTGCTGCGCGAGGTCTACAGCTGGCAATCCCGCGACGAGTTTGTGTACATCCACAGTTGGCAGCCGGACATGTTGGTCGTGTGGGATAACCGGTGCATCCTCCACAAGGCGACCGGCGGCTATGACGGTCACGAACGTCTGCTATACCGCACCACCAGTGGTTACAACCACGAGCTGTAATCGTGGCAGATACCGACGTGGGACGTCGTCATGGTTGGACGTCTCCTTGGTACGAGCGATCGGAACGTTTGCCCCGGTAGATACGCATATCGATGGCTCGGACCGCGTTGTTGCGTTCTTGTGGCTGAATGCGGAACAGCAGTCGGGGTTCGGTCTGCATGTTGTCGAAGAACGCGTCGGGGTCGCCGCCGGGCACCGATCCAACGTATTTATCTACGAGCAGCCGACTGATTGGCCAAATATCGAAGTCATGCAGTTCGAACGGCTCGGCGTTCCCATCGATACCGATGTGGCCAGCGGACTCACCTAGTGCCTCAACGCAGAGTGAACAACGGGGATCGGCAATGAGTTGTTTACACCACACACGTCCGTAGGTGCCGGTCAGCCAGAAGGCATCGTCGTGCCACAACCACCAGATGGGCACCGTGTACGGAAGGCCATTCTCGCGCAATGTCGCTAGGACGCCCACATGGGGTTCGGTGAGGAAGCGCTGATAGAAGTCGGGTTGCATTCTCGGCATTTCTCGATCATTGCAGCATCGAGTCGCGATAGGGGAACCGGGCACCAACGCGAGTTGTTGACATATTCGGGCTAGCCATTCGCCGTTTGGTTCGTCACAATGCAGCCATGGACCTTGATCGATTCGAATGGCTGGCGCTCCGCACAGAAGCGGCCATCGATCCCTCTCAGCAGATAGTTGACCCGCACCACCATCTGTGGAACCGGAATGACAGCACCTATCTTGCCAATGAACTTCTCGCGGACACCGGCAGCACCCACAACGTGACACACACCGTGTTTGTTGAGTGTCGTTCCAAATGGGACCGAGACGCCGAACCTCACATGGCCCCGGTCGGCGAGACCCGATTTGTTGCTGGTGAAGCGGCAGAGATGGCAGAACGCGATGGCGCAGATATCGGGGCCATCGTGAGCCACGCTGACCTACTTCAGGGCGACGCAGTCGCCGAGGTGCTCGCGGCTCACGACAAGGCTGGCGCCGGGTTGTTCCGTGGAATCCGCCATGCCACGCCATGGGATGAGGACCCAGATGCGCACAATGCGCACACCGGAAGCTTCCAACACATGATGCGCTCGCCCGAGTTCGTAGCTGGCGCCCGCACGCTGGCGTCGATGGGTTTCAGTTTCGACTCGTGGTTGTACCACCACCAGATCGCCGAACTCGTAGAACTCGCTCGGGCCGTGCCCGACCTCACAATCATCTTGGATCATCTCGGTGGACGGCTCGGCGTGGGGACCTATAGCGAGCAGCGTGACAAGATCAAGACCGAGTGGAAAGATGCGATGTCCGCAGCGGCAGCGTGCCCGAACATCGTGCTCAAGGTTGGCGGCATTGGCATGGACAATGCCTTTGGCACCGGTTGGAGCCAGTTGGAACGCCCTCCGTCGTCGGAAGAAGTCGCGGCGTACTTCATCGATGACATCCGGTGGGTCATCGACACGTTCGGCCCGAACCGTTGCATGTTTGAATCGAACTTTCCCGTCGATCGACAGTCATTGCCCTACGCGGTGTTATGGAATGCCATGCAGATCATGGCCGATGGGTATTCCCCACTCGAGCAGGCCGATCTGTTCGCTGGGACCGCCGCTCGTACCTATCGCATCAACATGGGCGACTAAGCCAAACGTGCGAGAGATCAACGGCACCTCGGTGTTGATCACCGGTGGCGGTTCTGCTATCGGTGCAGGGGCAGCGAAACACTTCGTGCACCAGGGCGCACGGGTCACGATCAGCGGTCGCCGTGAAGAGTCACTACAGGCGGTCGCGTCGAGGTTGGGCGACAACTGCCATGTCGTGGTGGGTGAGGTCGCCAGCGCAGCTGACCGAGAGCGGATGGTCGACGGAGCTGTTGACCATGGCAGCAAGCTCGATGCCCTGATCTCGAACGCTGGCAACATGCACCGCAATGATGTGGTCGACTTCTACGAGCAGCAGTTGCTCGACGTCTTCAACACCAACGTGGTGGCAGGCATGATGTTGTGCAAACAAGCCCACGACCACCTAGTTGTCACCCACGGATGCATCGTCTTTGTTGGGTCGGTCCATACCCAACGGGCGTTCCCGAACGTATCGCCCTACGCCGCCACCAAGGGTGCGCTCGAAGCGCTCACCGGTGTACTCGCTGCCGAACTCGGCAAGGACAACTTCCGAGTGAGTTGTGTGCGGCCGGGAGCGGTGCTGACCGAGATCAATGTGCGAGCAGGAGTCACGACAGCCGACGAGCAGCGTGAACGGCGCGATGGTATGGGTTCGATGCACGCGCTCGGGCGTATCGACACGGTGCAAGAGATCGCCGAAGCATTCGAGTATCTCGTACGGGCTGATTGGTCGACCGGCAATGTGTTGACCGTCGACGGGGGACTAGGCCTGGGCGTGACCAACGACTAGATGGGGCGCTCGTTTGTCGAGTCGCAATAGCCGGGCTGCGTTGTAGTTCATCGTGTTTGTGAGATCGTCGACATGATCGGTGGTGCCACCATCGCAGCCGCCAAAGTCGGTGCCGAAGACAAGCTGCTCGGTGCCAAGCTGTTCAGCCACAAACGCGAACTCGGCGTCGCCGCTCACATGGCAGTCGAACCACAGGCGGTCGACTGCTGCGTCGAACGCCCCGGGCTCCTTGATCCAATCAGGGGAGGATGGACGACGCTATGCCAGTTTACGGATCTTGGCCCGGTGCATGGGGAACGAACCTCCACCGTGGGAGATACAGATGTCGAGATCAGGGTGGCGTCGAGACACACCGCCGAAGACCAACATGGCAACAGCAAGCATCTCTTCGAGCGAGAACTCGGCAACGAGTTCCAGGCTGAACCGGGTCATGCGGTCATCGCGCAACGGGCCATCGAGCCCGGTCGGTGCGGGATGCAGGAACCACGGAACATC
>DNHM01000405.1:4008-8015 GCA_003485885.1 Acidimicrobiaceae bacterium | reverse complement strand
TCTTTTGGTCACGATCCTGCTCGGTGCTTTTGGCGCCGCCCTCATCAACGGACGTTTCAAGATCGCTGGCGACATGGGACCAGCGTTCGCTGACATCGTCGTCGACGGACCCTTGTTATGGCCGAACCTGTTCGTAGGTGGCGTTCTCGTCGGTATCGGAACACGAATGGCTGGCGGTTGTAGCAGCGGTCATGGCATGAGCGGTTGTAGCCGACTGCAGCCCGTGAGCCTGGTCGCCACCAGCGTCTTCTTCGGAACCGCAGTTGCCGTATCCTCTCTCCTCCTCTGGGTCATCTGACATGAATGCCACCAACCAACTTCGAGTACACGGATTCGTCGGCCTCTTCGGCTTGGCGCTAGGAGCGTCCCTCGGCATGATTGGCTTCGGCGACTTTGCTGAGCTCAACGCCATGTTCACGCTGCAAGACCTGCGCATGCTGTTCACCTTCATGGGTGCTGTTGCCGTAGCCGGTGCCTTGTTCTACACCTTCACCAAGGACCGACCAAAGGGGCCACCGATACACCGTGGCATCGTTCCCAGAGCGGTGTTATTCGGCACCGGCTGGGCCATTTCCGGCGGCTGTCCTTCGATTCCCATCGTCCAGCTCGGTACCGGTTACCTCCCAGCACTGATGACGATGGCAGGCATTGCTACCGGCATGCGTGCCTATCGCAAGCTCAACGCGAGGTACTTCCACTTCGACACGGGTGCCTGCAGCATCTGATTCTTGGTGCCTGGGTCTGTCTTCACCTTTGTCTCCTTCACCTTTGTCTCGCAGCATCAAAGCGGCTAAGACAGGCCCATGAGTGACACCGTCTTGATCGATGAACCGATGCCGGGAGTAGCCCGGCTGACTCTTAACCGGCCCGACAAGCTCAATGCATTGACCTATGAGATGGTTGAGGCTCTGCACGACGCTCTGGATCGGGTTGACGCTGATCACGAATGTCGAGCAGTGATCTTGACCGGCGCTGGCAAAGGATTCTGCGCAGGCTTAGATCTTAACGGGTTTGGCGTAGTACCAGGGACCGAGGACCTCGGTCGGGTCCAACAAGGCATGGCGACCCAGCAGATCATCGCCGAAGTTGTGCATCACATGCGCGACGTGCGCCAGCCAATTATCTCCGCAATCAACGGAGCGGCGGCTGGTGGAGGGTTCGCCTTCGCGTGCGCCTCCGACATCCGGTACTGCGGCGAGAGCGCCAAGTTCGGCACCGCATTTGTGCGCCTTGGACTTTCGGGGTGCGATATAGGTGTGAGCTGGATGCTTCCTCGGTTGATCGGAGCGAGCCGGGCGTGGGAGCTGTTGCTCACCGGAAGAGTCTTCGACTCGGCCGAAGCTGACCGACTCGGTTTGGTCAGTCGAGTCGTACCTGACGACACGCTCGAAGACACCGTGCTCGCCGTTGCTGCTGAAATCGCGGCAAACAGCCCTTTCGGCGTGTGGATGACCAAAGAGGCCATGTGGTCGAACCTCGAAATTTCGAGCCTTCGTGCTGGCATTGACCTAGAGAACCGGAACCAAATCATGGCGAGTCAAACCGCCGACGCCCGACTCGGCATGAGTGGCCTACCTGGCCAATCCCGCGAGTGGACCAACAGCTAGTCGAGATTGAAGTACGGCTTGAGGTGCTCGGCCGTCGTGTCGTCGAAATGGAACACCTCCAGCAACACGCCGTCGGGTCCCTCGACCATCGAGTAGCTCAGTGGGCCGTCGGTCTTGATCGGCCGAGGTTGCCAACCTTCGTTCCGCAACCGTTCGACCGTCGTTTCCAGGTCGTCGACCTGCACGCCAAGATGGTGGACTGGCCCGCGCTGGTTCGGCGCCTGGTCGTACAGGTTCAATCGCCCACCCCCGATGTCCAGGAAGACATTGCGGCTGCCTGCCATCGATTCATCGGCCACGACCTCGGCACCGAAACAATCTCGCCAGAACGAGATGGTGTCATCGAGGTCCGATGCCATCAGGTGCGTGTGGTGAAGTCTTGCCCGCTCTTCAGTCATAGGACGAGTCTGTCGCAAACCGTTCGTCAGGCCAATCTGGAATCGCTAGTCCTGGTTGCTGACGGGTCTAGCGGAACGCAGGCATGACCAGATCACCGAAGCGAGTGGCCTCGTCGTCGTGCGGGTAGCCAGAAAGGCAGAAGCTGGTGATGCCCAGGTCGACATACCCCTGGATGGTGTCGCAAACTTGATCGGCTGAGCCGACGATGGTGACACCAGCACCATGTCGGATGGTGGTGATGCCAGCCCACAAAGTGTCGGTAAGCCAGTGGTCCATGTCTGAAGCGGCCGATGCGACCTCGCGCATCCGAGCGTCGGCATGCGACTCAGCCCCGAGGCTGTTCTCTCGGTTGGTGCGCATGCTTTCGGTCGCACCTGCGATCAGTGTCTCGACAGCGGTTCGTGCTTCTTCCGCCGATTCCCGCACCAACACGTGGCTGCGCAGGCCCAGGCGAAGCTTGTCGCCACGTCCATGTTGTTCGGCGGCCTCCCGGACGGTTGCGATGTCGGCTGCGATCTGGTCGAACGTGTTGCTCCAGAACAGATAGACATCGGCGTGTTTGGTGCCGACCTCGACTGCTGCTGGGCTAATGCCGCCGATGTAGAAAGGCGGGTGTGGATCTTGCAGCGGTTTCGGTCGGACATCGACGTTCTCGGCTCTGACGTGTTTGCCGGCGAAGTCAAACGGGCGATTGTTAGCCCAACACTGCTTCATGAGCGTGACTGTTTCGTCCATGAACTCGTAACGCTGGTCATGATCAAGGTAGACGCCGTCGGCTCGGCTCTCTCGTTCTCCGCCTCCGGCAATCAGGTTGACTCGAATTCGTCCGCCGGAAAGCTGGTCGAAGGTTGAGATCATTTTGGCCATCATTGTTGGAGCAATGACGCCCGGGCGGGCAGCGACCAACATGTCGATCGTCGACGTCTGTGGGATCATCATCGCGGTGGTGATCCACGCCTCCCAGCAGGCGGCAGCCACAGGAACCAACAGGTACTCGAAACCAGCTCGTTCAGCAGCGTTGGACACCCGAGCGAATAGTTCGTTCGATGGCGGCACCATCGACGAACGGTCAGTCAGGGTTGGTCCGTCGCCGTAGGTAGGTATGAACCACCCGAATTCGATGTCGTTGGTTGCCACCCAATCGAACGTAGTCGCCGCCTCACTATCGCTCAAGCCCAGCTCGTTGCAGAGTCGGCGCGCGAGACTTGGTAGGTGAGCGACCGAGTGCAAGCCATTGATTTCCGTTTTCGTCCCGTCGGGGCACAAAGCTGGACCAGAGACACGACGTACCATTATCTCGATCGGATGAATCTGAACCCGTGCCCGTCGTTCGAGCACCAGTCCGTCGACATGATGTTCGCCGAGATGGAAGCGGCCGATACCCAGATCGGGGTGATCGGTGTTCCTGGACCGACCAGCGATCGGGGGCTTGCCCCGACCTCGGCAGACACGATTGCCGACATCGTTGTCGCTCACCCAGACCGTTTCGTCGGCTTCGGATCGGTCGAACCCTCAGACGTAGAGTCAGCGGTCGCCCGACTCGGTGAACTCGCGGCGGTAGGGATGCGTGGCGTCACCATCGACCCCTCGACCGCCCAACTCAGCCGTCGCTTTGATGACCGAGCGCTCTATCCCCTCTTCGACGAAGCCGAGCGTCTTGGTCTGGTTGTGACGACTACCATGAGCAGCTTGCTCGGCCCCTACATGGACGATTGCCGACCTGAGTACGCCGATCGGGTGGCGACCGACTTTCCCAATCTCACCGTGATCATTCAGCACGGAGGTTGGCCGTATGCGCTCGAGGCAATCGGTGCTGCCTACAAACAACCGAACCTCTACGTCGTGCCGGGCCAATACATCCATTATGGGTTCCCCGGTAGTGAGCAGTACATCACCGCACTTCGCCATCTCTTGCAGGACCAACTGTTGTTCGGCAGCGTCTATCCCAACTGCGGCCCTCTACCGGAGCTACGTCAGATCGTCGAGTCGTGGCAGCTGCCA